>JAYTLP010000546.1:0-2208 GCA_043729375.1 Myxococcales bacterium | reverse complement strand
ATGCCGAGTCCCAGCTCATGGCGGAGACCAGTGGATCCCTGGGAGCGATCGAGCTACCCGACGACGCGCTCGAGGCCTACGACCCTCCGACGTCGAAGCCGCTGACCCTCGCCACGTTCGAGTCGTCCCCGGCGATCCCGATCGACATGGACGAGCTGGAGGCCGTCGACGACGATTCGGGCGGCATCCCCGAGCCGGTCCATCACCCGCGCAGCGCGAGTGACGCGCGGGAGGCGCAGGAGGCCGCCGACGCGCGCGACCAGAGCCGACCGCAGTTCCTCGACGTCCCGACCGTGATCGGCCTGACGGCCCTGCCCGTGCCGGCGATCTCGGCGGCGCAGCGGCCCGAGGTCTTCGCACCCGAGCCCGAGGCCGAGCCCGAGGCCTTCGCAGCGGAGCCCGAGCCCGAGGTCTTTGCGCCCGAGCTCTTCGAGCCCGAGCCCGAGCCCGAGCCCGAGCCCGAGCCCGAGCCCGAGCCCGAGCCCGAGCCCGAGCCCGCCGTCGAGGTCGACGCCCCGCCTCCGTCCGCGCTGTTGCGCCCGAGCGCCGCGCCGGCACTCGACTTCGGCCTCGCCGAGATCGCCGAGCGCGCGGAGTCCGAGCAGTCCGGCGTGTCCGACCGTCGCGAGCTGCGCAAGATCGACGGGCTCGAGCGGCAGGTGAGCCAGCTCAAGGCCGAGCTCGAGCGCGCGCGCACGACCGCCGAGAGCGCGACCCGCTCCGGTGGGGGGCGCGAGCGCGAGTTCCTGAACCTGCGCGAGCAGGTGATCACCCGCGACAAGGAGATCGCGCGAGTGCGCGCCGACATGGCGCAGCGCGAGCTCGACGCCGCCGCGTCGGAGACGCGCGCGACCGAGGCCGCCGCCGCCCGCACCGCCCTCGATGGCCGGCTCGCCGCCGCCGAGGCCCGCGGCTCGGCCGAGTCCACGAAGCTCGCCACCGCCGAGGGCAAGGAGCGCGTGCTCTCGAGCCAGCTCGAGACGGCGCAGCGCGAGCTCGAGACGCGTGCGGCGGCGATCGCCACCGCGGAGACCGCGCGGGCCCAGCTCGAGCGCGAGCTCGCGAGCGAGCGAGCCCTGCGCGCGGCGAACACCTCCGAGGCGGAGCGTGCGCTACGCGTGGAGCGAGAGCAACTCGTCCAGCGCCACGCCGCCGACCAGGCGGCCCAGCGGCAGGCGCACGAGACAGCGCTCGCGGCGACGCGCAAGGAGCTCGAGGAGCGCCGCGAGACCGCGATCGAGGCGCTGCATCAGGAGCTGACATCTCAGCACGTGGCCGCGATCGAGGCCGCAGTGGCGGCGGCACGCAGCGCGCTCGGCGCGGAGGCCGAGCAGGCGGTGAGCCAGCTCGAGTCACGCCACGCGACGACGCTCGCGCAGCTGCGAGGCGAGCACGCGACGGCCGTCGCGCGGACCGCCGACGAGCTGCTCGCGACGACGGCCCGACTCGAAGGTACCCACGCGGCGGCCGTCTCCAGGCTGCAGACGGACCACGCGGCGGAGCTCCACGCGATCCGCAGCGAGCTCGACACCCACATGGTGGCGTCGGCGGGAGCCCACGACGCCGCGACGACCGAGCTCACGGCAGAGGTCGAGCGCGTGAAGGCCGAGGCGGCAGCGGCCGCCGCGCGCGCGCAGGCCGAGCTCGAACGGACGCGCGCCGACCTGGCCGCGGCGCAGGAACAGGCGAAGGCCGAGGCGGCAGCGGCCGCCGATCGCGCGCGTGCCGACCTGGCTGCGGCGCACGATCAGGCGAAGGCCGAGACCGCCGCGGGTGCTGCCCGCGCCCACGCGGAGCTCGAGCTGGCGCGGGCTGATGTGGCGGCGCTCACCGCGCGAGTGGAGGCGGAGCTCGCGGAGGCGCAACGCCTGCAAGCGGCGGCGCTCGCGGAGCACGCCGCGGCCCACGAGCGAGCGCTTGCCGATCAAGCGGCAGCGCACGCGAGCGAGCAGACCCAGCTCGCCGCGCGGCATGCGGCGGCCGTCGCGGCGCGCGATGCCGAGTACGCGGCGGCGCGCCAGACCGACGCCACCATCCACGCGGGCACGCTCGCCGAGACGCGGGCCGCAGCGGAGCGGCAGGCGAGCGACCACGCCACGGCTCTCGACGGGCTGCGCCGCGAGCTGGCAGACGAGCGCTCGACGCGCTCGACCGACGCCCAGCGCACCACGGCCGCTGCCCAGTCCGCCGAGCAGGCGCATCGGGCGG
>JAYTLP010000545.1:0-2742 GCA_043729375.1 Myxococcales bacterium | reverse complement strand
GAGGACACGATGAGCAAGCCCGAGCCCGAATTCTCCGTCGAGAAGCACGTGGAGCTGAACGACGGTCGCAAGATGCCCACGCTGGGATACGGCGTGTGGCAGGTCTCCGATGCCGACGCGGAGCGGTGTGTCACGGAGGCACTGCGCGTCGGCTATCGCTCCATCGACACTGCGCGCATTTACGACAACGAGCGCGGCGTGGGGCGCGCCATCGCGAACGGTGGCATCGCCCGCGATGCGCTGTTCGTCACCACGAAGCTCTGGAACGAGGACCAGGGCTTCGACGGCACCCTGCGCGCGTTCGACGCCTCCCTCGAGCGGCTGGGTCTTGCACACGTCGACCTGTACCTCGTCCACTGGCCGTCGCCCTCGAGGGGGCTCTACCTCGAGTCGTGGAAGGCGCTCGTTCGCCTGCGCAACGAGGGGCGCGCGCGCTCGATAGGGGTGTCGAACTTCGGGGTCGAGCACCTGCAGACGATCATCGACGGCACCAACGAGATCCCGGCGGTGAACCAGATCGAGCTGCACCCGCGCTTTGCACAGCGTGCGGCCCGGCAGCGCCACGCTGCGTTCGGCATCGTGACCGAGGCGTGGAGCCCGCTCGGCCAGGGCAAGCTCCTCGCAAATCCCACGCTGCTCGAGATCGCCCGCAGGCACGGACGCAGCGCCGCCCAGGTCATCCTCCGCTGGCATCTCCAGCAGGGCAACGTCGTGATCCCGAAGTCGGTCACGCCCGAGCGCATCGCCGAGAACTTCGACGTGTACGGCTTCTCGCTCGATGCCGACGACCTCGCCCGCATCGATGGGCTCGACGACGACAAGGGCCGCATCGGTGCCGATCCACGCACCGCGACGTTCTGATGGCGGAGCAAGCACCTTCCGCGCAAGCTCGGGGGGTGGAGACGCTGTCGCAGCTGAGGGCCCTCGTGAAGCAGAGCAGGGGGCACATCGTGGTGCTCACGGGTGCGGGCGTGAGCACGGAGTCGGGCATTCCGGACTACCGCAGCCCCGCGTCGCTCGCCAGGGTGGCGGCGCGCCGGCCCGTGCAGGGCCCCGAGTTCGTACGCTCGGCGCGGCTCCGGCAGCGCTACTGGGCGCGCGCGGTCGTCGGCTGGGAGCGCTTCCGGCAGGCCCAGCCGGGCGCGTCGCACCGCGCGCTGGCGCAACTCGAGCAGAACGGAACGGTCCGCGCCCTCATCACACAGAACGTGGATCGACTGCACCACGCCGCTGGTAGCCTCAACGTGACCGAGCTCCACGGCGCGCTCGCCGATGTGATGTGCCTCGCGTGTGGCGTCATCGAGCCCCGCGACGCGCTGCAGGCCCGCATTGTTGCGGCCAACCCCGGATGGGTCGTGGACGACGCAACTGCGATGGCCCCCGACGGCGACGCCGAGCTGGACGACGATCAGATCGCGGCGTTCGTCGTGCCCGAGTGCGTGGCCTGCGGCGGGACGCTCAAGCCCAAGGTGGTGTTCTTCGGCGACAACGTGCCACGCGAGGTCGTGGAGCGCGCGTACGACGAGGTGGAGCGGGCGAAGCTCTTGCTGGTGGCCGGCACCTCGTTGACCGTCTTCTCGGGCTACCGGTTTCTCCGCCGCGCGGCCGAGCTCCGCATCGCCATCGCCATCGTCAACCGCGGCCCCGTGCGCGGCGAGGAGCACGCGCTCCTCAAGCTCGAAGAGAGCACGGGAGAAACGTTGCAGGCGCTGACGCATGGGTAAGCTGAAGAAGCTCGCGAAGAAGGTCGGAATGAGGCTCGCCGACGACGAGAGCGCGATTGTCGTGTGTGTCGGCAAGAAGTGCGCACCGCGCTCGGAGTCGCGCGCGCTCGTGGACGATCTGCGCATCTACGTCGCCGCGAAGTCCGACGGGAAGCTCCGAGTCGAGGAGTTCGGATGCCTCGGCGTCTGCAAGAAGGGCCCGATCGTCGCGACGCTGCCGCACGCTCGAGTCTACAAGCACGTGGATGCGGAGAAGGCTCACCGGATCGCCGACGACCTCGCCGAAGCGACCCCGTAGAGCAGCATGGCCGCTCCGTGCGCGGAGCGGTGATGAACTGCCCGGCATGAAGGCGCTCCGCTGGTCCTCGAGCCCTCGCGTCGCCGGCTCGTGCTTGCCGCGTTCGCGCTCGTCGCGGGCGTCACGCAGATGCTGTGGCTGAACTTCGCGCCGCTTGTCGGGCTCGTTCGGCAGCGCTACGGGGTGAGCGAGCTCGCGGCCAGCTCCCTCGTGCTCGTGTTCCCGCTCGTGTACGTGCAGCTCTCGATCCCGGCCGGCATGCTCTTCGACGTGCGCGGCCATCCCCACGCCGTGGCTCTCGGTGCAATCGGCAGCGCTGCCTTCTCGGCCCTGCGCATCTGGGACACGTCGTTCACGGTGCTGCCCGTCGCGCAGCTCGGCATCTCGATCGCGCGACCATCCTCCTCGTGCTCTTCGGCAACGCACGGGCCGTCCTCGGCATCGTGGCCATCCCGCTGCTGAAGGCCCACACCGGCTCCGACACGGTCGGGATCAGGCTCCTCGCCGGCCTGCTCGTGCTCGGCGCAGCGATCGTCGCGCCGCTGCGCGAGAGCCGCCGGGTGAGCCCGGGTGGTCAGGAAGCTTGCGAGCGCCGAGCTCTCATCATCCCTGCCCATCATCGTAGGAGAGCTCGCGCAGCGATGACCTCCGGCAAGCGCTTCTAGAGTGATGGGCCGCCAGGACGCCTGGACGCCAGGAGGAAACGATCTTGGTCGAGAA
>JAYTLP010000544.1:0-4472 GCA_043729375.1 Myxococcales bacterium | reverse complement strand
GCCGGCGAGGCGCGCGTGGAGGCGACCCGGCTCCGCGGCTTCCTCGGCGCTCAGCGAGGCTCGTAGCGCATCGTCGGCCGGCGGCAGCTCCGCGAGCCCCGTGGTCAGCGCCCGCCAGTAGAGGCCCGTCCCACCCACGACGAGCGGGAAGCGGTCACGCGCGCGAATGTCTGCGATCGCGGCATCGGCTGCCTGCAGCCACTCCGCCGTGGAGTATCGCGCGTCGGGGTCGACGAGATCGATCGCGTGGTGCGGCAGCCTCGCGCGCTCTGCAGTGGACGGCTTGGCCGATCCGATGTCGAGCCCGCGATAGACCTGTACCGAGTCGAGCGACACCACCTCGACGGGTAGCCGCGCGGCGAGCTTCAGCGCCAAGGCGCTCTTGCCGCTCGCCGTCGGTCCCGCGAGGACGAGGAGCGTCGGCTTCACGCGTCGAGCCGGCGGCCGAGCTCTGCGCGCCCGATGAAGAGCGCCGCGCAACGACCACGAAAGCGGAGCTGCGTCACGAGCGCCGGGCTGCCGCCCCCCTGAAGCGTGGCAAAGAGGGCCTCCGCCACGTCTGCGCTCGGCTCGTCCGTGGGCGCGAGCGCCAGCAGCGAGACGAGGCGGTCGCGCGCGGCCTCCGGCCCCTCGTCTTCGAGCACGAGCTCCAGCTCGATCAGCGCGGCGGCCGGGTCGCTCAGCGCAAGCGGCACCGCGACGACGTGACGCCCCTCGACGCGCAAGGAGGGCAAGTGCAGCGCGCGCAGGGTCTCCGAGGCATGGAGCGGCGTGGCGAGCGGCACCGGATCGGGTGGCGCGGCGACGATGCAGAGAGCGGAGGCCACGTGCTGATCGAGCAGCCACAGCCCGCTCGCGTCGCCGTACGACAGGTACCCCCCCGCGACCCGTCCGAGGTAGCGCGGGGTCGTGGGCTCGATAGCCGGCGGGGCATACGGCGGCTTCCCATCGGCGAGCGCGCTCACGAGCGCGAAGGCAGCAGCGCGCTCGTCCCCGTAAGCCAGCGCATCCTCCTCGTCGCGAACCGGCGCAGCGGCGAAGTCGAAGATGCCGGGCGTGCTCGACTCCCGCGCGACGAGCGGCGGAGGCGCGCGCTCCACGGCGTAGCGCGAGTCCGGGATGACCACGTGCTCCACGACCTCGGCCTGCCACCCCGCGTGCTGCGCCGCGCGACGCACCGCGTGACGCACAGCCGCATACACCTCGGCCGCCCGCGCGAGGCGCACCTCGAGCTTCTGTGGGTGCACGTTCACGTCGAGGTCGGCGGGCGGCAGCGCCACGGCGAGAACGGCCAGGGGATGACGGCCGCGCGGGAGGTGATCGGCGAGTGCCACCTGGAGCGCGGCCAGCAGCCCGCGGTCGCGGACGACGCGCCGGTTGACGAGCAGGTGCACGCGCTTCGCCGACTGCGCGCTGTCCTCGGGAGGTGCGAGGTGCACCTCGACGGTGACAGGGCCCTCTGCGAGCGTGATCGATGCGAGCTTCACGACGCGCCCCGCGGTCCGCCGGAGCACGGCGTGCGCGCGCTCGGCGAGGCTCGGATGCGACGGCAGCTCCAGTACCGCGCGCCCGTCGACGCGCAACCGCACGTGCACCTCGTGCGCGCCGAGCGCCGTGCGCACGAGCGAGTCGACGACGTGGCCGGCCTCCGTGCTCACAGCCTTCTGGAACTTGAGGCGCGCCGGCACGTTCGAGAACAGCGCGCGCGCCTCGATGCGTGTGCCCGCCGGTGCACCGACCTCCTCGGCGGAGACGATCTCGCCACCGCGCACGACGATCGAGTAGCCGGCAGTGTCCTCCGGCCGACGCGTCGTGAGCGTGAGCTCCGCGACCGACGCGATCGACGGCAGCGCCTCACCGCGAAAGCCGAACGTCCCGAGCGCGAAGAGCTCCTCGGCTGTGCGCAGCTTCGACGTGGCGTGCCGGCGCAGCGCGAGGTGCGCCTCCTCGGGCGACATGCCGTCTCCGTCATCGGTCACGACGATGCGCCCGAGCCCACCGCGCTCGATCTCCACGTCGACCCGCCGCGCGCCGGCATCGAGCGCGTTCTCCACGAGCTCCTTGACGACCGACGCGGGGCGCTCGACCACCTCGCCAGCGGCGATCTGATCCGCGAGCGCGGCCGGCAAGAGGCGGATGCGCGAGGTCACGACCACGCGTTACCACAGGCCTCGTGACGCAACGCGCAAGAAAAGTTGATTGCCCTTTCGACCATGACTAAGGTGCGAAATCTATCGGTCTCTCGTGAGACAGGAGCGGCAAGGCATGGCGAAGAAGATTCTCGGCAACGATCCGTTCGGCGCGGCAGGCGACGAGCTGGAGCAGCCCGTCGCAAGCAAGGTGAAGCGAGCGCCCGCTCGCAAGACCCAGGCCCCGAAGGCCACACGCGCCGCGAAACCTTCGAACGGGCCCGCGAGCAAGAAGGCCGCCGCGGAGCCTGTCGCCTCCGTCGGGGTGAACGCGCCGCAGACCACCCATGCGCTCACGATCGCCGCGTCCGTCGAGGAGGCCGCGCCAGGCACGTGGCGGTTCTGGCGCGACCGGCAGCTCGCGCTCGCTCGCTCGCAAGACCAGACGTGGCTCATGCGCGTCGCCCCCACCGCCGACCGCTTCGGTCGCGATCCGGGGCTCGCCGGTCGTGCAGCGCCGCTCGTGGACTTCCTCTATCGCTCGCTGTGCGTCACCGTGCGCGGGCTCGGTCACGTGCCCGCGCACGGTCGCGCGATCCTCGTCGGGCGTCGTCGCGCGCCGTCGCAAGGCAAGCTCCGGTCGCTCGCCGAGGCGGGCCTCGCGAAGCTCGGCTGGAGCGGCGCCGTCGGCACCGCGCTCGATGCCTCGCTCATCGCACACGCGGTGAGCGTCGAGCACGTCGCGCACCGCCAGGTCCGCCCGCTCGTGCATCCTGCCCGCCTCTACGCGCCGTTCGTCGGCTCGTTGCTGCGCAGGCTAGGCGGCGTACCGTCGGAGCTTCACGACTTCGCGCGTCTGCTCGACGACGACAAGGTGGTGCTTGCCTTCGTCGGCGGTGACGAGAGCCGCGGCTCACTCGACCTGCCCACGGTCATCGCGCTCGCGCTCCTGACCGGCGCGCCGATCGTCCCCGTCACCGTCGGTGAGGCCGACCACTTCGGCAAGGGGATCTTCCGCGTCGCACGCGCGCACACGCTCGCGTTCGGCACGCCGCTCTACCTCGGCCAGGAGTTCGGCGCCCAGGGCGCCGAGGACAGCGCGCTCGTCAGCCGCCTCGCCCACCAGCTGGAGGCGGTACTGTGACCCTACGGTAGGTCCTTCGGTGTGTAGAACACGTCGATGCGGTCCTTCATCCGATCCGAGACGTGGATCGCTCCATGCTGGTCCACCACCACCGCACCGACGTCGGGGATCTTCGCGAGCATCGCGAAGCCCCGCTTCCAGCCCATGATGAAGATTGCGTCGTCCAGCGCGTCCGCGAGGAGAGCCGTCTTCGCGTACACGGTGACCGAGCGCGACGCCATCGCCGGCATGCCCGTGCGCGGATCCAGGATGTGGTGGTAGCGCTTGCCGCCGAGCACGAAGAATCGCTCGTAGTCGCCGGCCGTCGAGAACGCGTGGTCCTCGAGGTGGATGGCCGCAAACACATCCTTCCATCCGCCGCGGGGATCACGGATGCCCGCCGTCCACGGCTTTCCGCCCTTCGAGCCCATGCACAGGAGATCGCCTCCCGCCTGCACCAGCGCGTCGGGGAAGCCGCCGCGGCGCAGGATGTTGGCCATGCGATCGACGGCGTAGCCCTTGGCGATGCCGCCCAGGTTGACGGCCATGCCGACCTGCTCGAGGTAGGCGGTGTGGAGCTTCCGGTCGAGCTTCAGCTTGCGCCAGTCGACGAGCGGCAGGCGCGCCTTCACATCGGCGGCGTCGGGGATGCGCTTCTCGAGATCCTCGTCGAACTTCCACAGGCCGTGGAGGCCATAGTACGTGACGTCGAACGCGCCGCCGGACCACGCGGAGGACTGCTGCGACATCTCGAGGACGTCCATCGTCTCGTCGGAGACGACGACCGGTGCCTTGCCGGCCGCCGCGTTGAGGCGGGAGACCTCGGAGTCGTCGCGCCACGTGGTCATGAGGCGCTCGATGCGCACGACCTCGTCGAGCGCGTTGTCGACGACCCGCTGGGCGCCCTCGTCGTCGGCGGTGAATACCGAGATGGCCACCTGCGTGCCCATGGCGGTGGTCGACTTCGAGACGAGGTGCGGCGTCGTCTGCGCCATCGCAGCGACGGGGAACAGTGCCAGAAGCAGGGCGGCGCGGGTCACGCGCGCACACAGTTGCGGCCCGACTCCTTCGCCTCGTACAGCTTGTCGTCGGAGTGCTTGACGAGCTCCGTCGAGTCACCGTGCTCCTGCGAGAGGCTTGCGATGCCTATCGAGACCGTGACCTGGATGGGGGTGTCCTCGAAGCGGAACGGCGCCTTTTCGATGACGCGCCGGATCTTC
>JAYTLP010000543.1:0-6256 GCA_043729375.1 Myxococcales bacterium | reverse complement strand
GCTCGCGCGCCAGACCGCGCGGGAGTGGGCGAAGGAACGCGCGACCGAGGTCGCCGCCGGCAGGCGGGCGCGCGGCGTGAAAAAGAACCAGATCACGCTTGAGACGCTGCGCCAGATCCACGCCGTCCTCACCCCCGAGGAGCGCGGCAAGTCCGACGGGTTCCGCAAGGACAACCCGCTGCACCGGCTCTACTTCCACGAGATCGCGACCCCCGACAAGATCCAGGCGCGACTCAAGAAGCTCATCGAGTGGCTCGACGAGGAAGAGACCGCGCTGCTCCACCCGGTCGATCGCGCCGCCCGCGCGCACTGGAAGCTGATGTCGATCTACCCGTTCACCAAGAACTCGGGCAAGGTAGCGCGTCTGCTCCAGAACCTCATGCTCCTCCGCGATGGCTTTCCGCCCGTGGTGATTCACAGCATCGAGCGTCAGCGCTACTACGACGTCCTCCGCACCGAGACGGCCGGGCTCGTCCCGCTCGTCCTCGAGTCGCTCGAGAACGGCGTCGAGACGTCGACGCGATTCTTCGCGGAGCTCGAAGAGCAAAAGCGTCGACGCCGCGCCAGCTAGCGCTCCCTCTCTCTCTGTCCGCATTCACCTACAAAGACGGCACGCTTCACGCCGACGACGTCCCACTTCCGCTGCTCGCAGCGGAGGTAGGGACGCCTCTCTACGTCTACAGCTACAGCGCGCTCGCCGAGAACTATCGTGCGTTCGATGCAGCACTCGCCGCTGCATCCTCGAAGCGCCTCGTCTGCTATGCGATGAAGGCATGCCCCACGCTCGGCGTCCTGTCCGCGCTCGTGCAGCTCGGGGCCGGCGTCGACACCGTCTCCGCCGGCGAGATTGCGCGCGCGCGCGCGGCCGGCGTCTCCCCCGACAAGATCGTCTTCTCGGGCGTGGGCAAGCGCGCCGATGAGATCGCCTACGCGCTGGAAGGCGGCCTGCACTGCTTCAACGTCGAGTCGGAGCCCGAGCTCGAGCTCATCGCCGGGGTCGCCGCCGGGCTGAAGAAGCGCGCACCCATCTCCGTGCGCGTGAACCCCGACGTCGACGCGGCGACGCACCCCTACATCTCCACCGGGCTCAAGGCCAACAAGTTCGGCGTGCCGGTCGGCAGGGCGCGCGCGCTCTACCGCCGAGCCCACTCGCTGCCGAGCCTTCGCGTCGTGGGCCTCGACTGTCACATCGGCTCGCAGCTCACCCAGACCCGGCCGTTCACCGATGCCATCGAGCGGCTCGTCCAGCTCGTGCATCAGCTCGGCGAGGACGGCATCGGGCTCAGCTCGCTCGACATCGGCGGCGGGCTCGGCATCGCGTACGAGGCGGGTGCCACCCTTCCGTCGCCCGCCGACTACGGCCAGGCGGTCGCTCGCGCGCTCGCGCCCCTCGCGGCGCTCGACCTCACGCTCGTCACGGAGCCCGGTCGCGTGCTCGTCGGCAACGCGGGTATCCTCCTGTGCCGGACGCTCTTCGTGAAGGAAGGCGAGGACAAGCAGTTCGTCATCGTCGACGCGGGCATGAACGACCTCATGCGCCCCGCGCTCTACGCCGCGCACCACGACATCGTGCCGGTGGAGCAGCGCGAGCCGTGCGCGTACATCGCGGACGTCGTCGGCCCCGTGTGCGAGACGGGCGACTTCTTCGCGCGCGACCGCTCGCTCGCTCAGGTGCCCCGCGCGGGTGATCTAATGGCCGTGATGTCGGCGGGCGCCTACGGCTTCTCGATGTCGTCGACGTACAACTCGCGGCCACGTGCCGCCGAGGTGATGGTCCGCAAGGACCGCTGGGACGTCATCCGCGACCGGGAGACCATCGCCGACCTCACGCGCGGTGAGCGTCGACCGTCGTTCTTGTAGTTCGCTCCGCTCACCGCGCGCCTCTGGGGTTCACGTGGTGGCGGATGTTCGCGTCCAGCCTGCTGGCCACGAGGACGAGCCGTGCGGCGGTGACTAGCTTAGACATGGGAGCCTCTCTTCAACGACCGGTCCTGCAGCCGTAGAGCCACCTGTGGCACTTCCCAGGGTTTGAATCGACCGAGCCCGTGACGGTGAGCGCGCGAACGCGTTGCTGGCGAGCGTACGGCCACTGTCGAGAAATCGTCGACTTCTCGGCGCCCACGGGTCGATGTACGCTACCTCGCGTGAACCGCCGGCTCTGCGCCATGCTGCTCGCCGCGGGCCTCTCGCTGCCACGCGTCGCGTTCGCCGACGAGGCGAGCCAGGCCCGCGCGCACTACGAGACGGCGCAGCACCTCTACGACGAGGGCCTCTACGAGGAAGCAATCGCGGAGTTCGAGCTCGCGTATCGCGACAAGCCGCACCCCAACGTCCTCTACAACATCGGCCAGGCGCACGAGCGTCTCCTCGATTATCGCGCAGCCGTCGACGGGTTCGAGCACTACCTCCGCGACGCCGCGCCGGACGATCCGCGTCGCAAGGTCGTCGAGAACCGGCTCCGCGTGCTGCGCAACCTGCCCGCGCGCGTGACCGTGTCCGCGATACCCGAGCAGGTCGACGTGGTCCTCCACGCGTCCGACGGCACCGTCGTGAGCGGCGTGGCACCGCACGTCTTCTCCATCCCGGCGGGCGAGTACCAGCTGGAGCTCACACGCGACGGCTGGGAGACGGAGCGCGCCACGATCCACGTCGAGATCGGGCAGCCGTACTTCTACCAGTACCGACTCGTCCGCTCGATGTCCGACACGGTAGTCGAGAGTGACCCGTCCGGCGCTCGCGTCTTCATCGACGAACGGCTCGTCGGCGAGACCCCGTGGCACGGCTCGCTCGACGTCGGCCGGCACGGCCTCCTGCTCGAATACCCGGAGTATCCCTGGCACCGCGAGTACCTCGTCGTCGAGCCCGGCAAGCCGGGGCGTCGAGTCGTGAAGATGGAGCGCCCCGTGCGCTCGGGGCGGACCGAGCTCGTGCTCGGTGCGATGGCGTTCGGCGGCGTCGTGGGGCCACTGCTCGTCGGCGCGCTGTCGGGCTCGACGCACTTCACGCAGACGCGCGCGGGACTGCCCGTTCTCCTGCTGTCGTCGGCCGCCGGCATCGCCGCCGGCTTTGCGGGCGCGTTCTTCACCACGCGGGGTGGCATTTCCGTCAGCAAGAGCTCGATCCTCATCGGCGGCGGCGCGTTCGGCACCGCGATGGGCTTCTCGCTCGCCCTCGGCCTCAATCCGCGTGACAAATACATTTACGGAATCACCCTCGCAGGCAGCGCGGTGGGCGTGGCAACCGCCGCGCTGATCTCGCACTACCTCAACGTGTCGACCGGTGACGCTGCCATGGTGAACTCGGGTGGAATCTGGGGCACCGCGACGGGCGCGATGCTGGTCCAGGCCGTCGGGCTCGGTTCGGGCTCGGGGAGCGACACGAAGCAGTACGTCTCCAACAATGGCTGGTTCCTCCTCGGCGGCACGATGCTGGGCATCACCGCAGGCATACTCGCCGCGAAGTACCTCGAGCGTACGCGCACCGAGGTGGCCATCGTGGACCTCGGCGGCCTCGTCGGTACGGGCCTCGGATTTGCGCTCGGCTATGCCATCGGCGTGAACGACGACAGCACACGCATCGTTCAGCGCGGCTCCCGGTTCGGCCTCGGCGGCATGGCCATCGGGCTCGTGAGCGGCATCTTCATCAGCAAGAACTTCGCGAAGCGTCTGTTCCGGCCGAAGCAGCCAGGGCGCGCCTCGCTCGACCTACCCCAGCTCCGCGTCGAGCAGCTGCCGCCGCAAGAAGGGGGCGGCACACGCGTCTCGCTCGACGTCCTCCGGGGGACCTGGTGAACCGCGGGCTCGGCAAGACGCTCGTCCGCTGGCTCCTCGCGCTCGCCATGATCGCATCCGGCGTCCTGCACTTCGTCGCGACGGACCGGTACGCGCAGATCGTCCCGGAGTACCTCCCGGCGCACACGCTCCTCGTGCAGCTCTCGGGCGTGGCGGAGCTGCTCGGCGGCCTCGGACTGCTCGTGCCGCACCCCGCGCTCCGTCGCTGGGCCAGCTATGGCCTCATCGCGCTGCTCGTCGCGGTGTTCCCGGCCAACGTCAACATGGCCCTCCACGACATCGCCGTGAACGGCAAGCATTTGCCGACGACGTTCCTGTGGCTCCGGCTGCCACTCCAGCTCGTGCTCGTCTGGCTGACGTGGTGGTGCACGGCACCGGCTGGGTCGGTCAGCGCCCGGACGTGATGGCGTTCCACCCACACAAGGAGCTCCGCCCGCACATCGCGCTGGCATTTGAGCCCGCTTTGGGTATCTTGCGCGCCAAAACGGGCTCTTTCCGGGGCCCGAACTCCACACCTTCAACGGGAATCAACCAATGGCTCATCCGATCGAAAAGGTTCGCAACATCGGCATCTCGGCCCACATCGACTCGGGCAAGACGACGCTCTCCGAGCGCATCTTGTTCTACACGGGCAAGATCCACGCGATTCACGAGGTCCGCGGCAAGGACGGCGTCGGGTCGAAGATGGACTCGATGGATCTCGAGCGTGAGAAGGGCATCACGATCCAGTCCGCCGCCACGTACTGCGAGTGGGGCGACATCAACATCAACCTCATCGACACCCCAGGGCACGTCGACTTCACCATCGAGGTCGAGCGCGCGCTCCGCGTCCTAGACGGCGCAATCCTCGTGCTCGACTCCGTCGCCGGTGTGCAGTCGCAGTCGATCACCGTCGACCGCCAGATGAAGCGCTACAGCGTTCCCCGCCTCGCGTTCATCAACAAGATGGACCGTGCCGGTGGCAGCTACCACCGCGTCGCGCAGATGCTGAAGGAGAAGCTGCACCACAACCCGATCCTCCTGCAGATGCCGATCGGCGCGGAGGACAAGTTCAAGGGCGTCATCGACCTCGTGCTCATGAAGGCGAACTTCTTCGACGGCGACAACGGCGAGGACGTCCGTACCGAGGAGATCCCGGCGGAACTGCTCGAGGAGGCGAAGAAGCGCCGCAACGAGATGCTCGAGACGCTCGGCGACTTCGACGACGAGATGGCCTTGGCCTTTCTCGAGGGCAAGGAAGTCTCCGTCGCGCAGATCAAGGCCGTCATCCGCAAGGCCTGCCTGTCGCTCAAGGCCACGCCGGTCTTCCACGGCTCCGCGCTCAAGAACAAGGGCGTGCAGGTCCTCCTCGACGGCGTCGTCGACTACCTGCCGAACCCCGCCGAGATCGTCAACGAGGCGCACGACCAGAACAACAACGAGGAGAAGCTCGTCCTCGAGTCCTCCGCCGAGAAGCCGTTCGTCGGCCTCGCCTTCAAGCTCGAGGACGGTCGCTACGGGCAGCTCACGTACATCCGCGTGTACCAGGGCAAGATCACCAAGGGCGAGTTCATCGTGAACTGCTCGGCAGGCGGCAGGAAGGTCAAGATCCCGCGCCTGGTCCGCATGCACTCGAACGAGATGGACGAGATCGCCGAGGCCCAGGCCGGCGACATCGTGGCGCTGTTCGGCGTCGAATGCGCCTCGGGCGACACGTTCACCGACGGCACCATCGCAGTGACGATGACGTCGATGCACATCCCCGAGGCCGTCATCTCCCTGGCCGTGTGGCCGAAGGACAAGGACGGTCAGGTCAACTTCTCGAAGGCGCTCAACCGCTTCACCAAGGAAGACCCGACGCTCCGCGTGCACCGTGACGAGGAGTCCGCGCAGACCATCATCTCCGGCATGGGCGAGCTCCACCTCGACATCTACGTCGAGCGCATGAAGCGCGAGTACAAGTGCGAGGTCGTGACCGGCAAGCCGCAGGTCGCATACCGAGAGACGGTCACGAAGAGGGCCGAGTTCAACTACACCCACAAGAAGCAGACGGGCGGCAAGGGCCAGTACGCGAAGGTCATGGGCTACCTCGAGCCGCTGCCGGCCGACGCTGTCGAGCAGTACGAGTTCGTCGACGACACGGTGGGCGGCTCCATCCCGCGCGAGTTCATCTCGGCCTGCGAGAAGGGCTTCAAGGACGCGGTCACCAAGGGCGCGCTCATCGGCTTCCCTGTCGTCGGCGTCCGCATCGTCGTCAATGATGGCGCGTCGCACGCGGTGGACTCGTCCGAGAACGCCTTCAAGCAGGCCGCGCTCTACGGCTTCCGCGAGGGCTACGCCGAGTCGAAGCCGACCATCCTCGAGCCCATCATGAAGGTCGAGGTCCAGGCGCCCGAGGAGTTCCAGGGCTCCGTCATGGGTCAGATCAACCAGCGTCGCGGCATGATCATCGGCTCCGAGAACACCGAGGGCTACGTCATCGCCAC
>JAYTLP010000542.1:0-1869 GCA_043729375.1 Myxococcales bacterium | reverse complement strand
GCGGCGCGCCTCTCGCCGAGCGCGACGCCGCTCGCGGTGACGATGATGCTCGCGGGTCCCCGCCTGCGTGTGTCCCTCGCGACGGTGCACATGGCGCTGGCGGACGTGCCTGCCGCGCTCGCCGTGGACGATCCCATCACGCGCGCGATAGTGCAGACGGTGGATGCGCTGCGCACCTCGTTCGGCATCGTGACGCCGCGCGTGGCCGTGTGCGGTCTCAACCCGCATGCCGGCGAGTCGGGCCACTTCGGCGACGAGGAAGCGCGCCTCGTGTCGCCCGCGATCGCACGGGCGCGGACGCTACGCCCCGATGCGATGATCGTGGGTCCGTCGGTGCCCGACGCCGTCTTCCGCGACGCGGTCGAGGGCAAGCACGACGCCGTCGTCGCGATGTATCACGACCAGGGCCTCATCCCGGTCAAGCTCGTCGACTTCGAGGAGGCCGTGAACGTCACGCTCGGGCTCCCGTTGCTCCGCACCTCGCCCGATCACGGCGTCGCCTACGACATCGCGGGCCGAGGCATCGCGCGCCCGACGTCGTTCTTCGCCGCGCTCACGATGGCCTGCGCCGCGCAGTGCTGAGCGTCGCGCTCGCTCAGGCCACGACGCGGAGCTGCTTGCGCTGCCAGCCTTCTTCGTCGAAGGCGCGCTTCCAGTCGGAGAACTTGCCGCCCGCGCGGTGCGCTGCGAGCGCGCGCAGGCCCGCCGACGTACCGCCCTGGGCCATGACGTACTCCACCCACGCCCAGCGCGCGGAGGTGGGCCGGACCTCGACGCGTCCCTTGAGGCCCCGAGCGAGCGCGTCGAGCTTGTGCTCGACCACCTTGATGCCGGCGAACGGCGAGCCGTCGAGCGGCGTGTTTCGCTTCGCGACGAAGGGCGCGACGCCGAGCGCGAGCGGGATGATCTTCGAGAGCTCGCGCGCGAAGCGGACCAGCTCGTCGATGTCGTCATCCGTCTCGCCCGGCAGCCCGACCATCTCGTACAGCTTGAGGCCGCGCATCCCATTTTTGCGCGCGAGCTCCGCGGCGCGCACGAGGTGCTTCTCCTTCGTCTTGCGCTGGATGACCTCCCGCATGCGCTCGGACGCGCCGTCGGAGGCGGTCGTGAGCGTGCGGTAGCCGCCCTTCGCGAGCAGGCCGACGAGCTCGTCGGTGAGACGATCGGCGCGCAGCGACGAGATGCCCACGTCGCGTCCCCCATCGACGACGCGCCGCACGATCTCGCGGATCTTCGGATGATCGGTGACCGCCGCGCCGACGAGGCCGACGCGCTTGGCGTGATCGGGGATCGCCGCGATCACGCGATCGGGCGACACGAGGCGCATCCCCCCATTGGTAGACCGGCGCATCACGCAATAGGTGCAGCCGCGAGAGCATCCGCGCTCGGGCTCGATGAGGAACATCGAGCGCAGCTCCGTGTTCGGCGTGACGATGCGCGAGCACGCGGGGAGCCGGTCGTCGTCGATGGCCGCGACGGACGGCAGGCGCTCGCCGTCTCGCGTGGGGATCCACATGCCATCCAGACGCGAGAGGCTCGAGAGCTTGTCCTCGCGGGATGCCGTCGAGAAGAGGATCCCGATGACCTCGGGCGTCACCATCTCCGCCTCGCCGAGCAGCACGGCGTCGACGAAGGGGCCGAGCGGGAGCGGGTTGGAGAAGGTGAGCGGCCCGCCGGCCAGCACGAACGGGTGGCGCTCGTCGCGGTCGCAGGCGAGCGCAGGCACGCCCGCGAGCTCGAGCGCATCGACGAGGCCGACGATCTCGAGCTCGTACGCGACGGACGTGGCGATGATGGGGTAGGTCCCCACCGGTCGCTGCGCCTCGTAGGTGAGGAGCGGCGTGCGGCTCTCACGGTGCGCGTCGAGAT
>JAYTLP010000541.1:0-4052 GCA_043729375.1 Myxococcales bacterium | reverse complement strand
TCTATCGTCCTGCCGAACTTCACCGCCGCGCTCTGGCGCGAAGGCATCAACCCGAACCCGGGGCCGCCCGTATGCGCTGCGACGCCATCTCGCCACCGTTGGGGCCTAGCCCTTATCCGATCACCGATGCCGTATCACCTGCCCCGGACCTGGCACTTGCAGCTCGCCCTGTTCTTCGTCGCGACGGCCTACCTCCGATCGGCATCTTCCTCGCCCCGCTCATCGCCGGAGGTGAGCCGCGCCATCGAGACAAGCTCGCGCTCGTGCTCTTCGCAGCGCTCGTCTTGGTGGTCGTCGGCTCCTTGATCGGAGAGATGCTGAGCTACCGCGACGTGATCGAGTCAACGACGACGGCATGGTCGATCGCCGCGCTGGGCCGGGAGTACCTCGACCTCGGGCGGCTCTGGCAGATCGCGCTCACCGGTGGGCTCGTGCTGGGTAGGGTCATCATGTTTCGCGGCCTGCGCGGGCACCTCCGCGGTCAGCACCCGGGCAGCATGCCGTGGCTCTTCTTCTACGCGGCGCTGTCGAACGACTTCTGGCGGTGCTGGGTCGTTCAGACCCGTCACCGTCGCCTACATGTTCGTGATCATCGGCATGGTGCCGGAGCGAACCGCGACGCGGCTCATCTACCTCGAGCTCGTCCTCCACGGGGTCGGCGGCGTGGTCGGGACCATGCACCACCTCTACTTCAGCGGCTCCCCCGCCCAAAACTCGGCGCTCGGCGCGTTCTTCTCTGCGATGGAGGTGGTCCCGCTCATCCTCTTGACCTTCGAGGCGTGGCGGTTCGTGCGCCTCGGTGGGACCGAGCCGGGCGAAGCGGCGATGATGGGCGTCTACGGGATGCTCGCGATCGGCTTCTTCGTCTTCGTTGTCTCCTGCTTCGTGCCGCGCAGCGCACGCACCGACCGCGCGATGAAGTGCTCGTTCTGGTCTCTCGACGGCGGTCTGGCGTGGATGGTGTGCGTCAACCTCTTCCCCATTGGCGTGCTCCGGTTCCACGATGCGCTCGTCAACGATTGCGGGCACGCGCGTCGCCCCGAGTTCTTCGCGCGCCCCGACGTGCGCCTGCTCGAGTGGCTGCGGCTGCCCGGCGACATCGTCTTCATCGTGGGCGGGATCGGGCCGCTCGTGTACCTCGCGCTGCGCAGGGTCGCGAGCCGGAACCGACCGGGCGCGCTCCCCGCGCAGGCGTCGGTCCAGCCGTTGACGCAGGCGCCTTGACCCGTGTGCCGGATGTAGGACATTTCCCCCAATCGACGACGGCGCCGTCCGGACCGTAGAGTTATCGGGTATGCCTCTATCCTTTGCTTCACGCGCGACCCTGACCCGCTTCTTCTCGATCGCGTTCGCGCTTGCGATCGCCGGCTGTCATCACAGCGGTGGCGGGGCTGGCGGCGACGATCTCGCGACCGGCGACGGCACCGACCTCGCGGTCATCGGGGGTAACGACCTCGCCGGCAACCCCGACCTCGTGCCCGCTATCACCTGCGGCAACGGCGTCATCGACCCCGGCGAGATCTGCGACGACGGCAACACGACTGCCGGCGACGGCTGCTCGGCGAAGTGTCAGACCGAGATCGGCTGGAACTGCCCCGTCGTCGGCATGGCCTGTATGCGCGCATCGTACTGCGGCGACGGCTTCGTGACGGCACCCGAGACCTGCGACGACGGCAACTCCACCCCCGGTGACGGCTGCTCCGGCACCTGTCAGGCGGAGCCGAACTACGACTGCATGGGGCAGCCCTCGACCTGCACCTCGACGGTGATCATGGGCTGCGGAAACGGCCGCATCGACGGCACCGAGACCTGCGACACGGGTCCGCAGAACGGCGCCGCCGGCAGCGGCTGCGACGCCGGCTGCCAGATCGTGATGGGCTACGACTGCACGGGCCAGCCCTCGACCTGCGTGTTCAGCACGGCGCTCGCGTACTGCGGCGACGGCATCGTCCAGTCCAACGAGCAGTGCGACGACAAGAACTCCACGCCTGGCGACGGCTGCTCCGGCACCTGCCAGACCGAGCCGAACTACGTGTGCTCGGGCTCGCCGTCGTCGTGCGTCTCGTCGATCTTCGTGGGCTGCGGCAACGGGCGCATCGACCCGGGCGAGACGTGCGACGAGGGCAGCACCGACACCAGCACGAACACGACCTGCGCGAAGCCGGGCGGCACGTGCGTGTCCAACAACGTGGCGGGCAGCGGTTGCAAGGCCTGCCAGACCGAGCCGGGCTACGGCTGCACGGGCCAGCCCTCGACGTGCGCCGTGATGACGACACCGCCCTTCTGCGGCGACGGCATGGTCACCACGGGCGAGAGCTGCGACGACGGCAACTCGACGCCCGGCGATGGCTGCTCGGGCACCTGCAAGGTCGAGCCGAACTCCACCTGTTCCGGCCAGCCCTCGGTCTGCGTGCCGACGAACGTGTGCGGCAACGGCACCGTCGATGCCGGCGAGAACTGCGACGACAGCAACAAGACGGCGGGCGACGGCTGCTCGTCCACCTGCACGATCGAGAGCGGCTACACGTGCTCGGGCACGCCGTCGGTGTGTGTGAAGAACGCCGCGACCTGCGGCAACGGCAAGATCGATACGGGCGAGCAGTGCGACGACGGCAACAAGACGTCGAACGACGGCTGCTCGAGCGCCTGCCAGATCGAGGCGGGCTTCGTCTGCACGACGCCCGGCGCGCCGTGCGGCCCCGCGCCGAAGTGCGGTGACGGCACCGTGAACTTCGCGCTAGGCGAGAGCTGCGACGACACCAACACGACGTCGAGCGACGGCTGCTCGAGCACCTGCCAGATCGAACCCGGCTACAACTGCACGGGCACGAGCCCGTCGGTGTGCAACAAGATCGCGGTGTGCGGCAACGGCAAGATCGAGTACGGCGAGCAGTGCGACGACGCCAACACGACGGCGAAGGACGGCTGCTCGGCCACCTGCCAGCTCGAGACGGGCTGGACCTGCACGTACCCCGGCTCGCCGTGCACGGCCGCCAAGTGCGGCGATGGCGTGCTCGCCGGAAACGAGCAGTGCGACACCGGCATGAGCGTCGGCAGCGGCACGAGCGGATGCACCGCGACCTGTCGCTTCCAGCAGGGCTACGCGTGCGTGCTGGACGTGAACGGCATGACGTCCGTCTGCCACGTGAGCACGTGCGGCGACGGCACACAGGAGGGCTTCGAGCAGTGCGACGACGGCAACCTCGTCCCCTACGACGGCTGCTCGCCGACGTGCACGAAGGACGCGACCTGCTCGAACGGCACCTGCACCGCGTACTGCGGTGACGGGATCATCTCTCCAGGAGAAGGCTGTGACGACGGCAATCGCCAGAGCGGTGACGGCTGCTCGTCGCTGTGCGCCGTCGAGTCTGGCTTCACGTGCGCGACCCAGGCGCAGCCGCCCGCCTCGTCGCTGACCATCCCTATCCTCTACCGCGACATGCTCTACAAGGGCACCACCGTGCCTGGCCCCGGGCACCCCGACTTCGAGGCCTTCTCAGGCCTTGGGCCACAGACCGGCCTCGTCAAATCGGCCCTAGGCGCCGACGGCGAGCCCGTGTGGAACAGCAACGTCGCGGCAAACACCGGCAACACGGAGCTCACGGGGGCGGTGAACTTCTGCTGGTGGTACCACGAGGCCGGCTGCAACGGCGCGGGCACGACGAACCCGTACGAGAAGAAGGTGTGGATGACCGGCCCGTGGAGCGGCACGGCGTTCACGGGTTCGCCGACCACGCTCACGCTTGCGACGACCGACAGCCCCGCGACCTCGAACAGCGTCTACAAGTACTCGGCGCCGACGACGACCATCACCATCACGGTTCCAAAGACGAGGAGCGGGAACGGGAGCACGGCCGCGACCTGCACCGGAGGGAGCCGTACGGTGGCCGCTTGCAATGCCGGGGACACGGACAACGGTTGCTCTTGTGACAACACGAGCACGACCAACACCTGCACGCGCAACTGCTTGCACACCGTGAACGACACGGGGTTCTACCCGATCGACGGCCTGGGCTGGAACGACAACACGTTGTTCCCCGGTGGCGCGCAGA
>JAYTLP010000540.1:0-7593 GCA_043729375.1 Myxococcales bacterium | reverse complement strand
CTTCCTTCGACGGGTCACAGCCGGTCATGGCGACGGCGAGTCCTGCGACGCAGAGCATGCTTCGGAAGTTCATTCGTTCTCTCTCCTGGGTTGGTACGGGCCTACGTGAGTCGCGGAACGGTACCGGCCGGAGCGGGATGCACGCAAGCGTTCAGTTTCCGTGCAAGGAGAGGTAAATCACGCGAGCGCCGTCGGTGCGGCTCTCCGTGCCTTGCTAGCGGGTGTAGACCACGGCAGTGAGCGGCGGGACGCTGATTGTCAGGCCCCCGGAGGATGCCGTTGCGGAGGTGCCCGACAGCACGTCGGTCAGCGTGCCCGTGAGGTTGATAGGCGTGACGAGAAGGGTGTGCGTTGCCGTGTCAGTGGTGCTGAGGTTGAACGCGGTGACGACCACATCGCTGCCGTCCACGCGCGCATACGCGTAGAAGCTCCCGTCGACCCAGAGGCGCGTGCGCGTGCCGCGGCGGAGGGCCGGGTGTGCGCGGCGCGCGGCGCCGAGGGTCTTGAGCCTGGAGAGCGCGCCGGTCTCCAGCAACGAGAGTGCGCCATCGAAGCGCATCATGCGACGGTTGTCGGGATCAACGGCACCAGGCTGACCAAACTCGTCGCCCATCCACAGAATCGGCAGCGAGTCGTAGGTGAGGAGGAAGGCCTGCACCATCGTGAGGCGCTGGAACGACGCCGGGTTCGTCTCGCGCGCCGGCGGTGGGTCGTTCCACGGATCGCCGAGGCTCGAGCCCGCCGCCTCGCTGATCGCGCGCGGCACGTCGTGGCTGCCGAAGAAGTGGCCCATGAGCGCCTGGTCGTAGCGGCCCGTCCAGGTGGCCTCGTCGTAGAGCACGTCCTTGTCGAAGTCGCTCGCGCTCTCCGACCCGTGGAGGAACGTCGCTACCATCGAGTTGTGCAGCGGGTCATTCATCGACCCGTCGAACCCGTCGGCGCCGACGCAGTCCATCACGTTGTCCACGTTGCCACCGAGCGCCTCGCCGACCAGATAGATCGGCAGGCTCGTGGAGTCGATCGCGGTGAGCGCGGCGCGTAGCGCGACGGCCACCTCGCGCCTGATCTGCTTCGCGGCGTCGACGCGGAAACCGTCGAGATCGAAGGTCTGCACGAGCCACGCGGCGTGCGCGGCAATCGCCTTGTCGACCGCAGGGCTCGACGTGTTGAAGTCGGGCAGGTACGGATCGAACCAGCACGAGGTGCGGTTCCACTGCTCGGAGGTCGGAACATCCCACAGGTTCTCGCCGCCGCAATCGTTGGTGCTTGCGTTGTACGGCACGTTGAACCAGCTGGTGTCCGTCGAGTGCGCGGTCCACAGCCGCGCGAGCTGCGCGGGCTGGCCCAGCGGTGGCGCGCTGTCCGCGAACACATGGTTCACGACGAGATCCGTGAGCACGCGGATGCCATGCCCGTGCGCGGCGTTCACGAGCGCCTTGAGGTCCGCCGTCGAGCCGAAGTGCGGGTCGATCGGATCGACGATGCCTGCGAACACGGGATCGTGATCGGAGCCGTACGTCCAGCCGGTCGCGAGAGGAAAGTAGGAGTGGTAGGCGCCGAGGCAGTGGCCGCCGTTCGCGCCGACACCGGTCTCGCAGAGCGTCGTGTTGACGATGGGTGACGAGATCCACAGCGTGTTCACGCCCATCTGGTCGAAGTAGCCCGCGTTGATCTTCGCCGTCACGCCGCCGAAGTCGCCGCCCTTCCACTCGCCGGGCGCTTCCGTCGGTGCGCCGTTCGGTCCGACCTGGCTCGTGCCGCCGTGGAAGAAACGGTCCGTCATCACCTCGTACATGAACGCGTCCCGCCACTGGAAGGTCGTGTCCTCGACCCAGAAGGGGACGAAGAGGTGGGCGGTCGCGCTGGCGAGATCGACGACGTCGAACGCGTAACCGTACTTGTTCGGCTTCGTCACGCCGCTCGACACGGTGACGTGGAAGAGGTGCGTCGCCGCGTCGTACGTCCAGCTGCTCGGAGGCGCGGCCGCGCCGTTCACGGTGACGATCGTCTTTTTCGGATCGAGCTCGGCGGTGCCTGATACGAACTTCACCTGCAGCTCGTAGCCGGTGGGGGTGGTGCTCGGAGGCGCGACGAGCTGCAGCGAGGGCGACGCAGGCGCTGCCGGGCCGGCGTCGGAGCCTCCGTCCGTCGAGCCTGCATCCAGCTTCGCGGTGGCGATGCCGCCACAGCCGAGCGCAAAGGCGAGGACGGGGAGCGCGAGCGTGCGGAGCATGTGGTGCCTTTCGACGGGTACGAAGCTCAGTGGATGTAGTGCGGCGTGAGCGTGCCGCAGATCGGCTGCACCTTGTCGAGCGCTGCACCGGGGACCCCGGAGGTGATCTGGCCCGAGGTCGAGACGCGCCCGTGCAGGCCCACGAGCACCGAGCCCGCGTCGCACGTCCAGCTCACATCTGTGTGGGCGATGCCCGCGCCCGCGCCGTAGTCGTAGCCGCCGTAGCCCGCTGCGTCGATGCTGCCGGCGGGGGTTGCCGTGGTGGTCGCAGCCGCGATCGCGATGCCGAGCGTGTTGTCGGCGGCGAGCGTCAGCGTGGCCGCGCCGCACTTGCCGAAGTAGCCGAGGATGCCGCCCGCGTCGTACGTGCCCTTCGTCGCAAACAGCCCGCGCAGCCCAGCGCCGGGACACGTGACGACGATGGGCGCCCCCGTTCCGTTGGCGGGCGGTGCCGCGATGAGCGACACGTACGGGCTCGGACTCACCGCGACGAGCGAGACGCTGTAGCCGCTGCTGCTCCGGTTCAAGGTCGCCGTCGAGCAGCCGAACCGCACGCCAGAGACCTGCTGCTGCGCGTCGTAGAAGAGGATGCTCATCGACGTGACGAACGCGTTCGGGGGGCACCGAACGCTCAGATCCGAGGCCCCCGCATTGCCGTCGGCGCCGACGTAGGGCGCGACGGTCGTCGTCGTGCCGATGCCCAGCGTGTCGGCACAGCCGTCGTTCACGATGCCATTGCAGTCGTCGTCGACGTCGTTCGTGCAGATCTCGATCGGTCCGGGCACGCACGACGGACCGATGGCCGTCATGTCGCCGCTCGCCGTGAAGCCATCGTCACCGATGGTCGCGCTGCCGTCTCCGGTCGCACCACCGTCGCTCTGGTTCGCGCCGCCATCGTGGTGCTTGCCCGGGCCGGCATCGCCCACGGCGCTCGAGCCCGTGATCATGCCGCCACACGCGGCGACCCAGGGGGAGAGGGCGAAGACGGTGACGAGGAGAGCACGCATCGGCATCCAGTGTAGAGCACACTGCCCGCCGACAAAGGAGGTGGGCGCCTGTAGGCGCTTTCCCTACGAGGTCGTGCTACACAGCGCGGCATGTCGGACGTACGAATCGAACGCTATGCCGAGCCTGCCGCCTTCGTGCGCGGGCTCACCAAGCTGCGCACCGAGGGTCTCACGCCGCGCGGCCTCGTGTTCCTCGCGCTTGCGCCCGACGGCGCAGTTCACGTGGGTGTGCCCGGCGACTCGAGCCGCGTCACGTCGATCAAGATCGGCGAGAAGCTCGCACTGGTGTGGCCCGATGACGGTCGCTTCTATCACTACGACGCGATCCACCGCCTGCCCGGCAACTTCACGCTGTACAACGGCGATCGTCGCCTCAAGGATCCGGGCGACGCGCTCGAGGTCGCGCAGATCACGGCGAGCTTCCTCAAGGGCTCGTCCGCGCGCAACGTGCTCTTCGGCTGCACGCCGCACCAGCCGGGGAGCTGGCTCGCCATCGGTCGCCAGGCGGTGCCGCTGCACGAGCTCGGCTTCGTGGAGGTGGTGCCCGTGCCCCAGGGGCTGATCGCGCGTCGCCAGGTCGACACGGACCTGTACTTTCTGCCCACGAACAAGCTCGTCGCAGGCGGGCGGCTCGGTGGCTCGGCAGACGACTGGCAAAAGGTGTTCTCGTCGACGATGGGCAACGTGCTGCTGCTCGAGCGCCGTGTCATCGGCGATCGCCTCACGCTCTCCTGCGAGGAGGGCCTCATCGAGGTCAACGTCGCCAACGTTCCCGACGTGTACGAGTCGCTCGCCGTGCGCACCGACGGCACGATGGCGGTCGTCGGCCGCATCGATGGAGGCGCTTTCGCGGTGACGTCGGGCCGCAAGGAAGAGTGGGGCCTCGCCGATCTGCGGCCCGCGCTCCTCATCGGCGGCGAGGGCGACAGCCTCGTCGAGCTCGGCCGCGCGCTGCACGCCCGGAAGTGAAGCTCGCAAGCGTCCACGGGGCCCGGAACCAGAGGAGCCTCGGTGCTGGGCGCGCGCGGGCCGAGCAATGCCACGTTCACGTACGTCGTCGATCGCTTCGAGAAGCCGCGGCCGGGCCCGGGAGGTTCGTGGTTCTCGCCGACCCTTCTGACGCTCCTCGTCGTCGGCGACCTCAACAATCGTGACGTGTCCGCGGCTCTGGAGCTCGCCCTCACCAGGTACACCAACCACCGCGGACAGAACCTCTCCGGCTGCGAGTGACTGATTGCGGAACGTGGAAGCCGACTGGCCTGTTCGCGTCACGCCGGTCTGGCTCGCGCGAACCTACAGAAGGTCGGGCGCGGAGAGGCGCAGGCCCAGCGGCAGCGCATCGCCGAACGCGAGCCGCTCCTCGCGTGCCTCGCGCGGGATCGGCTCGAGCACGAGCCGCGCCAGGCGCTCGCCCTCGCTGTTCTCGCGCAGTCGTTCGGCGAGCTTCTTGCGCAGCGCCTCGTCGAGGTCTCGTGAGCGATCGCCGGACATGCGACCGAGCTCGGCCGCGGCCAGCGCCTCCGGCTCGCCCTTCCAGACGAGCGCCATCAGCCGCTCGAGCCAGCGCTGCACCTTCTTTGCGGGCACGACCTCGTCGACGGCGCCATAGAGCGGCACGCGCGCGCCGAGGCGCCCCAGCGCCCACAGCGCGTGTTCGGGTGCCTCCCTTTTTTCGAGCTCGCCGATGAGGATGTCGCCGAGATCGCTCTTCACCCGCGCGGGAAGACGCTCCATCGAGGCGACGGCGCGCCACATCTCTGCCAGCTCCTGCCGGGCGACCGGGCGTCGCTCCACTTTGGCCTTCGGAGCGACGTACGGCTGGAGGCGCTTCCACACCTCGTCCTGCTGCGTCTTCGTGAGCCCACCCGAGATGCGACGCCACATCACCCACCACTCGAGGCGACAGGGTGCGTCCTTCTCGTGTACCAGGCCCGCGTTGAAGAGCCGCCAGGTCTCCTTCACGCGCCAGTCGTCGAGCGCATAGCCGAACCCGGGACGGAGCGTGTAGCCGCACAGGTTCATCCACCGGGCCTCGTGCGCCGCGCTCTTGCCGCGACCGCCGCGCAGATCCTTGAGTGGCTCCCACAGGGCCCGCAGCGTCGTCGGCGTCCAGCCGTCCTTGGGCCCGAGCGGCCCCTGGAGCGCCTTCATGATGCCCTCGGGCCGGATCGCGGCGAAGCGGTCATCCGTCCCGTTGTCGGCCACGTTGCCCGCGGTGCCACCATAGACGCCGCGAACGACCTCGATCGCCATCGCCAGCGCAGCCGGATCCTCGCTCTGCGCGGCCGTGTCGGTGCGCGGCTCCGCGCGACGCTCCTGCTGCGCGGGCGCGCGCAGATCGAACGCGAGGCGCCAGCGATCGGCCTCGTTTCCCGTCGCGCGCGCGACACAATCGAGCTCCAGCGCGCCGAGCTCGGAGAGGTGGGCCTCGAGCGCAACCTGTAGCGCCACGTCTTGCGAGGACCGCGGGAAGCGGAGCACCGTGTGTAGCGGGGCTTGCTCCGAGAGCGCGTCGGCAGCGAGCGTGAGGAGCTCGCCGGCAGCGTCGCGCCGCTCCATCGACGCGAAGAGGCGGAAGCGGACGGGCTTGTTGGTGACCACCTCGAGCGGGTGGCCATCGACGGCGGCGCGCTCGCCCTCCATCATCCCGCGCGGCGCGACGCACAGGACCGTGAGCTGGCCGGGCGTGACCTGCGCCGTCTCGAGCGCGACGTAGTACGCGCGCGCCGAGCCGCCGCCGATGCGCACACCTTCGCCGCGCCGGGCGAGGCCGTAGTACGCCGCACCGCGCGCGACACCGAGGTCGGGCGCAGCGCCGGGCAGCTCGACGATGGGACTGTCGAGCCAGCCGTTCACCACCTCGACGAGACGCGCGCGGACGGCCGGCGACTTGGTTACGCCGCCGTTCCACAGGATGCGCGTCGGCCTGGCTTGGTGCGCGCGCAGGAACGCCGCGAGGTGCCGCGTGATGCCGGCGTCGGCGGCGTAGGGGAGACCGAACTCCTGCAGTGCGCCGCGTCGCGCAGGCGCGGCCTCGGCGCCGACGTGTGGGAAGAAGCCGTCGAGCAGCAGCTCCTCGGCCTCGGCGCGCGTGAGCTCGTCGTGGAGCGACCCGCCGATCAGCCGCGAGCCTCTGCCCGCGATCGTGACCGTCCACGAGGAGCGCGTCTGGCCATCGGTCGGATCGTCGAGCAGGTGCTCCTTGGCGATGCGGCAGGCCTGCGTCAGCGCCGCGAACGGCGCGGGGTCGAGGCGGCCCTCGCGCTTCATGCGCGACTCGGCGCGACGCGCGAGCGCGAGGTCCATGTTGTCGCCACCGAGCAGCAGGTGATCGCCGACCGCGGTGCGCTCGATGACAGGCCGCCCGTCTTCCTCGCCGGCGACGCGCAGGAGCGAGAAGTCGGTCGTGCCGCCGCCGATGTCGCAGACGAGCACGGTGTCGCCGATGGACAGGTGCTCTTGCCAGCGGGCGGCGTGATCCGCCAGCCACGCGTAAAAGGCGGCCTGCGGCTCCTCGAGCAGCGTGGGCGAGAGCCCCGCCTCGTGCGCGGCGCGGAGCGTGAGCTGGCGCGCGGCCTCGTCGAAGGACGCGGGCACCCCGAGAATCACGTCGGCGCGCGCGATGTCGATGCCCGTCTGGGCGGTGAACGCGGCCGCGAGGTGCGCCAGGTACGCCGCGGAGGCAGCCACGGGTGAGATCTTCTGCAGGTCGGGCTCGTCGATCCCCCACGGCAAGATCGGCGCGAGGCGATCGACGCGTGCGTGCCCCAGCCAGCTCTTCGCCGAGGTCACGAGCCGTGACGGAATGGCCGCGCCCTGCGTCCGGGCCAGCTCGCCGATCACATGGCCTCCGCCGTCGCCCCACGGGAGCCGGATGGCCGAGGCGTGCAGCTCCGGGCCCGGCAGGTAGAGCGCCGAAGGCAGGAGCGTGCGGCTTGCAACCTCGCCGGGCGCCACGAGCTGAGGGATCTCGTCGACGTGGATCGCGCCGCCCGCCGAGTGCGCGAGCGCGCAGTGCGTCGTACCGAGATCGATGCCGAGAACCGGGCGACTCATGGGCTGCTCAGGCTAGTCGCGCTCGCGCAGGTTGTAGGCGAGCTGGTGTGCGCGCCCGCCTTGCAACTCGACGCACGACAGCGACAGCGTGCCGACCTCGTCGAGCCGTGCGCGCAGCGAGATGGGCACGAGCGAGCCGACGGCGTCACCTTCGAGCATTGCCTCTACCGGCGCGAGCTCTTGCAGATCGCGCGCATCCTCCACGAGCGTGCCGGCGATGTCGTCGCGGCGCGTGGACGACGTGAGGAAGCGAAACTCCACCGGCTCTCCGACGACCAGGCCGAGGTCGGGCGTGTC
>JAYTLP010000539.1:0-2603 GCA_043729375.1 Myxococcales bacterium | reverse complement strand
AGGTCGAGGAACCCGCTCATGCGCGCATCCAGGCCCTCGAACCTCACGCCGACCTGCGTGCCTTGCTTGAGACGCGTGCACCACATGGCGCTGCCCGTCAGCACCAGGGGCTCGGAGAACTCTGTCTCCGAGAACACGAGCGAGAGGCGCACCTCGCAGACGGTCCCGGGCGGGAGCAGCTCGGGCATCTTGGGGCACATGAGGCTGAAGCCGCCCCGCGAGATGTCGTGGGTCCGGCCGTCGACGGCTGCGCCACCGCCGACGGGCAAGAGCTGTGCATCGAGCTCGATCGCGTAGCGGGGATGGGCTCGCTGCTTCTGCTGCTCCGACATTCTGCCGTCATCTTGTCCCACGCCCGGGGGCGGGTAAAGTAACGGTCCCGTCGGGCGGAGACTGCTCCCTCCGAGAGCGCCGCCCGTCATGAGGTCGAGCACCGCCGTCAACGCCTCGCAGCGGTCGGCCTTGGCCGGATCGAGCGGGCCCGGTCCGTCGAGCGCGCGACGCTCGGTCCACACATCGACGACGCGGTCGACGAGCTGGGCGCGGCGCTCGGCCACCCGACCGCTCGCCTCCACGAGCCGCGGCTCCGACGGGTGGAACACGAGGTGGTCGAGCTGCCAGGACGCCGTGACTTCGAATCGCCACGTATCGCTCGAGACCAGCGTGGGATCGAGCGAGTCGGCGTTGCGGATGTAGTCGTACCGACCCTTTCCGACGAGGCCCTGGACCTTCGGCAACGCCGCGGCGCCGCGCGCGCGCCGCAGCATGGAGGCCAGCCGACCGGGCTCGAGCGCCGCCGCCGCCACCGCGCGCTGGAGCAAGGCAGGTAGCTTCGGCTCGTCCACGAACGAGCATGCTCGCGACGGGCGAGCGTGGGTGATGACGAGCAACGCGACAACGAGTCTCCGCATGAACCCTCCGACCTGTGCTTATCGTCGGCGGCGCCCGGGAGTTGCGTGCTCCGGCAGTTTCGGACGGCAGCTTTCGGACGGCAGCTACGGCCGGTAAATCACGATCACGGCGACGATCGCGAACGCGACGAGGTTCGTGATGAACAGGGGATCGCGCAGCATCTCCTCCGTCGGAGACTCGCCGTGCGCGCGATCGCGCAGGATGCGGACGAAGCGGAGGAGACCGAACGCGACGAAGGGCGCGGTCCAGATCATCCGGTCGGTCCCGAAGAACGCGAGTGTGTGCGGCGCGCGGGTGTAAAGGACGTAGGCGAGCAGCGTCGACGCACCGGTGATCCACATCGCTGCTTCCAGCGCACCCGGGGTGTAGCGCGCGAGGCTCGTGCGTTGCACGGCGCCGCGGGTCCCGGCCTGCTTCAGCTCGTGCAGGCGCTTGCCGAACCCGAGGAACAGCGCGAGGAGGCCCGTGCACACGAGCAGGTACGGCGAGGCCTCGACGTCGATGGCGAGCGCACCGCCGCCGGTGCGGAGCAGAAACCCCGTCGCGATGATGAACACGTCGAGGTAGACGACGTGCTTCAGCTTCCACGAGTACGCGAGGTTGATGAGCAGGTACGCGAGCGCGCAACCCCCGAACGGCAGCGAGAGGAGCGTCGCCAGCGCGAGCCCGCCTGCCGCGAGCGTGGCCGCGATGGTCTGCGCCGCTCGAATGGACAGGAGGCCCGACGGGATGGGGCGGTTTCGCTTCGTCGGGTGCGCCCGATCCTTGTGGATGTCGACGACGTCGTTCCAGAAATACACGGCGCTGGACAGCGCGCAGAAGATGCCGAACGCGGCGAGCGCACGGAGCGCGGTGTGACGATCGTCGAGATGCCGCGCAAAGACCAGCGGCGCCGCCACGAACAGGTTCTTGACCCACTGCCTCGGGCGCGCGGTCTTGACGACTGCGCTGATGACGCTGCCCTGCATCGGCCTCGAAGATAGCAGGCTTCGTCGTATTTGAAAGACGCGGGCCGAATGTCATTGGGTATGTTCTCCGCTTGAGCCTCGTCCTCGCGCACATCTCGGATCTCCACGTGTCGCGCTTCGGCGAGCACGTCACGAGCCTGCGCACGCGCGCCCTCCACGGGACGCGGGCGAAGGCGGGTGAGCCCGGCCAGCTGCTCGGGCGCGCGGCGGGCTGGAGGATCGAGCAGCATGGCAACACCGTTCGGCTCGTCGACGACTCCGGCATCGTGCACGCGAGCCGCCGCGCCAGGCCCACCGAGGTCGACGACCAGCTCGCGCAGCTCTCGATGCTCGCGCTCGAGCGCACGCGCACGGAGCACTCGCGGCTCGCGGCTCGTCTGCCATCGCATCAGGAGGTGGAGCAGCTCCTCTTCGAGGACCCGGGCAACACGAACCTCCTGTTCTGTCGCCTGGCGCATCGCCTCAGGCTCGATCAGCCCGACTGGATCGTGCTCACGGGGGACGTCACCGACGATGGCGTCGGCTACGACCTCATCCTGTCCGGCCTCGCGCCCTTCGTCGCGCGCGGTCGCGTGCTGGCGATCCCGGGCAACCACGACATCTACGACTCGCCGTGGCTCGTCGTCCCGGGTCACGCGCGCAAGAAGCGCGTCGACAAGCGCGCCGCGTTCTCTCGCTTCTCGGTCGCCCTGGGCTTGCCGCCGACGTGGCCGTGGGTGCGGG
>JAYTLP010000538.1:0-3373 GCA_043729375.1 Myxococcales bacterium | reverse complement strand
AAGATGCCATAGACAAAGCGCCGTGTGCGCGACACGGAGGCATCGCGCAGCGTCGCGAGGTCGGGGATGAGGCCAACGTACCAGAACAGCAGCGAGACGGTGAAGTACGTCCCGATGGCGAAGACGTCCCACACGAGCGGCGACTTGAAGTTCGGCCACATCTGCATCGTGTTCGGGATGGGGACGAGCCAGTACGCGGCGAACCAGGGTCGGCCGGTGTGCAGGCCGGGGAATATCGCTGCGCAGATGACGGCGAAGAGCGTCATCGCCTCGGCGAAGCGGTTGATGGACGTGCGCCAGCCCTGCTGGAACAGGAGCAGGATGGCGGAGATGAGCGTCCCTGCGTGGCCGATGCCGACCCACCAGACGAAGTTGATGATGTCGAATGCCCAGTAAACCGGCGAGTTGTTACCCCAGACACCGACACCGGTGAGCAGGAGGTACGCGATGCAGAGTGTGAGAATGCCGAGGAACGAGCTCGTGACTGCGAGCGCCATCCACCAGCCGCGGCCGGGATCGCGCCAGACGGGGTGGAGAATGGAGTCGGTAAGCGTCCGATCGCTCTGCGGGCCCTCGATGAGCGGGGGTTCGCGCAGGTGCTCGGGCACCTCGTTGGGTGCGGTAGCGGCCGACATTTAGGCGAGCTCCGGGTTGGGGTTGCGGACCTTGGCGAGATGGCGCGTGCGCGGGCGCGTGTTGAGCTCCCACAGCACTGCGTAGGCACGCTCGTCGGCGTGCTTCTTCGAGACTTCACTCTTCGGGTCGTGGAGCGAGCCGAAGGTGATGGCGCCGGATGCGCACGACTGCTGGCAGGCGGTGACGATCTCGCCGTCCTTGATGACGCGGCCGACTCCGTGGTTCTCGGTCCGCGTGGCGATGCGGGCCTGCTCGATGCGCTGCACGCAGTACGTGCACTTCTCGATGACTCCCCGGGCACGAACTGTGACGTCCGGGTTCATCTTCATCTCGTACGTGCCCTGCAGGTTGTTGTGCCAGTTGAGGTAGTTGAACCGGCGGACCTTGTAGGGGCAGTTGTTGGCGCAGTAGCGGGTGCCGACGCAGCGGTTGTAGACCATGTCGTTGAGGCCCTCGTCCGAGTGCACCGTCGCGTTGACGGGGCAGACGTACTCGCACGGGGCCTTCTCGCACTGCACGCAGGCCATCGGCTGCACGACGACCTTGGCGTCGTCGAGGCTGCCGTCGACCTCCTCGAAGTAGCGGTCGACGCGGAGCCAGTGCATCTCACGACCGCGTCGGACCTGGTCCTTGCCGACGATGAGAATGTTGTTCTCGGACTCGCAGGCGAGGATACACGCGTTGCAGCCGGTGCACTTCGCCATGTCGATGGCCATCGCCCAGCGATAGCCCTCGGGCGTCGTGTTCGGCCACTCGTCCATCATCGACGGCTGCGGGCCGTTCTGCGCCTCGATCATCGGCAGGTGCTTGCGCTTGACCTCTGCGAGCTCTGCCGTGAGCGCGATCGGACGGCCTTCCATCGCCCAGTGCTCCTGGGTTATGCCGAGGCGATCCGACTTGCCCGTCTTCGCGAGCGTGGCCTGCGCACCGAACCACGGCGCCGCGGTGGTCCGCAGGGCGTTCGCGTTCGAGCCGACGCCGCGTGCGATGGCCTCGCCGCCCGTGCGGCCATAGCCGATGGCGATCGAGATCGCGTCGTCGGCGTGACCCGGCAGCACGAAGAGCGGAATGTCGATGGTGCGACCGTCGACGGTGACCTTGACGATCTCCTCCGCGGCGAGGCCCAGGCGATCCGCCATCTTCGGGGATATCATGCCCACGTTTCCCCAGACCACCTTGGTCAGCGGCTCGGGGAGCTCCTGCAGCCACGCGTTGTCGCCGTAGCGGCCGTCGTGGACCTTGTTGTCGACGACGTAGTTCACTTCGATACCTTCGATGCGCTCGAACTTGAACGGACGGAGGCGCTCGGTGATCTTGCTCGCAGCGAGCGTCGGCGTGACCGTGTCGGGCGGTGCGGGGGACAGCACACCCTTTTGCAGCACGCGCTCCCACCAGGCGTCGAAGCCACCATTGGCGGTGACTTCTGCACTGTGCTGGGAGTGCGCCTCGCGGAGCAGCTCGTGCGCGGTGCGGTCCGGCATACCGGCGAACGCGCCGAAGAGCTCGCCGCGCTGCACGCCGTTGAAGAGAGGCGCGATGAGCGGCTGCTGGATTGCGACGGTGCCGTCGATGCTGGTCGAGTCTCCCCACGACTCGAGCTCGTGGGTGGCGGGGATGTACCAGTGTGCGTGTACCGAGGTCTCGTCCTCGAACTGTCCGTAGTACACGACGTTCGGGATCTTCTTGAGCGCGTCGGCGAACGGGACGTCGGCGGGCGCAGCGTAGACCGGGTTCCACGCCGTGATGACGAGCGTGTCGATCTGGCCGGCGTTGGCCTGGGCCACGATGTCCTTCAGCGTGGCCGTGCCGCTCTTCGTGTCGAGGAGCAGCGGGCGGCCATACTCTACCACCTCCGACTTGAGCGTCGAGTTGATGGCCGCGACCATCGCGTGCACTTCGGCCGGCTGGTTCGTGCCGACGGTGACGACGGCCTGCGGACCACGTGAAGCGAGATCCTTCGCGACCGCGGCGACCCACTTGTGGTCCTTGAACGGCGCGGCGAGCGCGGCGACGTCCGCTGCAGCCTCCGGGACGATGCGCGCAAACAGCGCTGCTGCGACAGCCACGATCTCGCTACCGCGCACGCGCAGGCGATGGTCGGCCTGCCCGCCCGTCACCGAGTACCCGCACTCGGCGACATACAGCCGGTTCATCCACTCGCCGGCGGGCTCGCGCTTCTCAGCCGCTTCGCCCCCCGGACTCGCGGAACCCTCGGCGCCCTCGGGCTCGGGCACGCGGTGCCGCGCGAAGTGGCGCGCATTGAGGAGGCGATCGGGACCGCTCTCGAGGAAGTTGTCGTCGAGCGCGAGCACGACGCGCGCCTTGTCGAAGTCGTGACGAACCTCGAGGCGCTGACCGAACGCGATCTCCGTGCCGTCGAACACTGCGTCGCGATCGAGCCCGGTGTAGGAGACGAACCTCGCCTCGGGGAGCTGCTTGACGACCTGCTTGCGCAGCCAGCCGTCGAACGGCGACGCCGTCGGACCGTCGAGGAACACGATCTTCTTGCCGCCATCGGCCCTGGCCGCCGAGATGCGCGCCTGTACGTCGGCGACGAAGCTCTTCCAGCCCGACTGCTCGGCCCTGCGCTTCACGGCCTTGCCGCGCTGAGGATCGTACACGCCGTACGCCAGCGCCTGCTCGAAGGTGCCCGAGGCGCCGAAGCTCGCCGGGTGATCCGGGTTGCCCTCGACCTTGATGGGACGACCTTCGCGGGACGTCACGAGCAAGCCGACGC
>JAYTLP010000537.1:0-7794 GCA_043729375.1 Myxococcales bacterium | reverse complement strand
TCGCGACGGACGCGGACGTCCTTGTCGAGCTGGTCGAGCTGCCCCTGGTAGCGGGACATGAGCTCCTTGCGCTTCTTGCCGTACTCCTGCTGCACGATGTGCGTGACCGTGCCGCTGTACTCGCGCGTGGCTTCCTCGAAGCGTCGCACGTCTTCCTCGATGCCCGCGATCTCGCGCTTCGCATCGAGCGGCTGCCCCGGGCCAGGCCCGTTGGCCGCGTAGTACGGCTCGCCACGACGCGCGTCGGCAACACCCCCCGCGAGCGGCAGGCTCAGCAGGCTCGCGACGACCAGCGTTTTCATGCCGCGACTCACGGGTGCTCCTTCAGGACTTCTTTGAATTCGTCGTCGAGCAGCTTGAGCTCGCGCTTGCGCTCGGAGACGAGGCGGTTCGTTTCTTTGGTGGCGGAGTCCTTGAGCGCCCAGGCGACGTCGATGATGCCGACGTCCGCGCGCACGACGACGTTGTAGAAGCGGGTGGACACGCCGCGCAGGGCCTCGGCGAGCACGCCGCCGCCGACGCTGGCCGACTCGTCGTCGTACCCCGTGAGCAGTGCGTGGTAGCCGGCCACGCGACCCTTTTCCTCGTCGATCGCGGTGCGAATCGGGACGAGCTTCTCGTCTGCGAGCGCGTCGATCCGCCGGTTGTAGACGGCGAGCTTGTCCTCGACGCCTGCGGCGCGCGCTAGCACGCTCTGGATCTGCTCGGCCTTGGACCGGTCGGTGCCGGACATCCGCCCGCTGATCCTGGTGAGGAGCAACCCCTGGCGGCGCAGCAGGTCCGCGTACTGGGCCTTCGCGTCCTCCCCTGCGCGCATATCGGCATCGTCGACCCCGACGGATTGCGCGGCGTCCTCGAGGTCCTTGCGGACGGCATCGATGCCGGCCTGCTCCGTGTCGAGCTCTGCCATGCGACGGTCGAGCTCTTCGATGGCGTCGCGTTGCTGATCGGGCGAGAGCGTCGCCTGCACGGTGTCGCGATAGAATTTGTTCGTGGCGACGAGCTGGGCGCGCACTCCGAGCAACGCGACCTGGACCTCGACCGCCTGCTTGTCGATCTCGTTGAAGGCCGCGCGCGCCTTTTTCTGTCGCTCCGCGATGGACTCGTCGCGCGTGGGAAGTTGCCGCAGCCGGTCGTCGAGCATGTGACGCTGGGCCTCGAGCGACACGAGCTCTGGCATGTCGGGACCCGCGACGGGCTCCATGAGCTGACGCTCGCGCTCACCGAGCACCTTCTTCTGCTCGACGAGCGAGTTGTCGATCTCGACGGCCTTGGTGCGAGCGCGTGCCAGATCCGGAAAGACGTTGACCTTGCCGCGGCCGTTGACCGCGCGCTCGAGCCTGCGAATCGTATCGTCCGTATCGGTCAGCTGCTTGCCGAGGTCGCCTTCGTCGTCGAGGAGCACGCGAAGGGTCTTCGTGTTGCCGTCGTCCTCCATCCACCTCACGGCGTTGGGCGGGACGACCTTTGCCAGGTCGAAGCGCGCGAGGTTCTGCGAGATCTGCGTCCGGAAGTACGCCGACGCGTCGCCATTCTGCTTCAGCGCCGTGTTGATCTCCTTCGACAGCGGCTCGTAGTCGTCGCGGGTCTTCGTGAAGCTCGCCGTGGCGTCGCCCCACTTCGTCTGACGGATGTTCAGGTTGCCGGAGAGCAACCGGACCTCGGGGGCGAGCGTCGAGTCGGGGTTGTCGAGGAGCAGGAGGTCGAGCTGACGCGTCGCCTTGACGTAATCCTTGCCCTTGATGCTCACCCACGCGCTCTCGTACAGCGCGTCGTTGAAGTTGACGCCGTTGCGGACCTTCGCGTACTCGTTTATCGCCTCCGGCAGCTTGCCCTCGTCGAGAAACAGACGTGCGCGGCCCATGTGCGCGAGCTCCACGATGAGCACCTGCGCGTCGTCGAGCTTGGGCTGCGTGGGGTCATTCGGCCTGGGCGCAGGGCCCGTCTCGGACGGACCCGCAGCGATGATCGCGTCGAAGGCTGCCTTGGCATCGACGAGGTGCGTCCTGCCGAGGGCCACGTTGGAAGCGGCGATGAAGTAGAGGCCGTGCATGTAGTACTTGCTGCCCGGCTGAATGCTGCGCAGCGTCGAGATGGACTGCTCGAACTGCCGGCGGAAGTAGTAATACTTGCCCGCGACGTACGGCACGGTCGCGAGCTGCTGGCTCTGTGGAAGCTGGTTGAGCTTGGCCAGGTAGCCATCGACAGGGGCGTAGTCGCCCGTGTGCAGCGAGAGCTCGACGAGGCGCTCGAGCGCGTCCTGGTACTTCGGGTGCGAGGGACCGCTCTCGACCAGCTTCTCGAAGTAGCGGCGCGACGAGAAGAAATCGCGCTTCAGATACAGCGAGTCGGCGAGATAGAAGAGCGCCTCCGCCGCGACGCTCGAGTTCGGATACTTCTCGATGACGTCGTAAAGGATGATCGACGAGGCATCGTAGTTCTTCAGCTCGTAGGCGACCTGCGCGTCGATGAGACGGCGCTCCGCGAGCTGCCCCTTCTCCTCCTCGGGCGGACGCAGGCGACTGTCGAGCTCCGCGAGGCGGCCCTCGAGCTCGAAGACCTTGGCGCTCGCGTCATCGACGCGATCGGCGAATGCGGACGTGACGAATGGACCCGCGAGCAGAGCTGCGGGTCCGAGCGCGACGAGCGTGCGGCGGAAGCTCATTCTTGCCTTCGCGGTCCGGCTACTTGCCGTCGACCGAAGTGGTCTTTACGGCGTCGGCTGCGTTCTTGCCGTCGACCGTGATGGCCTCGCGGAAGTCGACGGCCGGACGGTCCTTCGGATCGGTCGTGACCGCGTTGCCCTTCTCGTAGCCGACGACCTTGACCTGCATCTGCTTGCCATCGGCAGCGGTGAACGTGTGGCTGGCGCGCGCCGTGAACTTGTACCCCTTGAGGTACGCGAACACGCCATAGCCGTTGCCCTGATAGACGAGCTGCACCGAGAGCGTGTGGTTGCCCGGCGAGATGCTCCCCGTGTAGACGTCGAACTCCTTCTGGTCCTTCAGCTTGCCGCTTTCATCGGTCTTCGCGAAGACCTCGGTACCGTCGAGCGAGAAGCTGTAGCGAACGGGGATGTAAAGGCTGCCCATCTCGTTCTTGAACGTGATGGCCGAGCGCGCACCGGCGATGACGCCGTGGAGCACCGACTCCTTGAGGAGGTTCAGGCGCGCCTTGGAGCGGAAGACCTGCTCCTTCAGCTCGTTCACCTTGCGCTCCATGTCGTGGAGCTTGACGTTGTACGCGCCCGACTGCGCCGCCTGCGAGTCCTCGGCAGACGGCGGCGCGCTCGTGCCCGACGACGGCGTGTTCGGGCCAGTCGGTGCCGGACCGGTGCCACCGGTCGGGATCTTGGCGTTCGGACCGCTCGTCGCGCCGGTCGGTGAGCTCGTCGGCGTCGTGGTGGCCGCAGGACCCGACGTCACGGGAGCGGCGGGGGAGCCGGGTGCCGCACTCGGCTGCTGCGTCTGCGCGTGCGCGAAAGAAGACACGCCGAGCAACGCCATCATTGCCACAGCCGGGGACCCGATCTGGTACGCCATCTTGTGCCTTCTTTGAGTGAATTCGCCCGCTGAGCAGTCGGGGCGCTGAGAGGAAGCCGAGCTTATACCCCGACGCAACGGGTCGATCAAGACTGCTCAGCTTTCGCGAGCTTCCAGACTTCCTCGAGGAGCGGAGCGAGGCCATGTCGGCTGACCGAAGAGACGGCGTGAAGAACGACGCCGCGCTTTGCGAACGCTTTCTTCAGTTCCGGATAGGCGGCCTTCGTTTCGGTGAGGTCCATCTTGCCGAGCACCACCAGCTGCGGTCGTTCGGCGAGCTCCGGATCGAAGCGCTCGAGCTCCCGGTTGATCACGTCGAAGTCCGTGATCGGATCACGATCGGGCAGGTCCGGGTTGAGCTCGAGGAGGTGCAGCAGCACACGCGCCCGCTCGACGTGTCGCAGGAAGCGGTGCCCGAGGCCGTGCCCGTCCGCCGCACCCTCGATGAGGCCGGGGATGTCGGCGAGCACGAAGCTGCGGCCATCGGGAAGGCCCACGACGCCGAGGTGGGGGACCAGCGTGGTGAAGGGATAGTCCGCGACCTTCGGCTTCGCACGAGAGACCGACGAGATGAAGGTCGACTTGCCTACGTTCGGATAGCCGAGCAGCCCCACGTCGGCGAGCAGCTTGAGCTCGAGCCGGAGGTCGCGCTCCTGCGCCGGCTCGCCCCGCTCGGCGCGATGCGGCGCCTGGTACGTGGCCGTCGCAAAATGAATGTTGCCCCATCCGCCGAGGCCACCCTGCGCTGCGACGAAGCGCTGTCCGTCATCCACGAGATCGCACAGCAGCTCACCGGAATCGGCGTCGTACACGACGGTGCCGGTCGGCACGCGCACGATCGTGTCCACGCCGCCCTTGCCGTACTTGTCGCGGCCTTGCCCGTCTTCGCCACGCGTCGCGCGGTACTCGCGCTGGTACCGGAGGTCGAGCAACGTGGAGAGCTGCGAGTGCGCGACGAGGAGAATGGAGCCGCCCTTGCCGCCGTCTCCGCCCGCAGGGCCGCCGCGCGGATCGTTGCTCGTGCCCGCAAACGCAGCACAGCCATCACCCCCGCGCCCAGCGTGGACGGTGATGGTGCATTCGTCTATGAATTGCATTTATGAGAACTGCATTCAGGAGTGTCGGCTGGCGACGGGAATCGCCGAGGAGGAGCTAGGCTGCGACAGCGACGGCGGCAGCCGGCGCGGTGCGAACGTGCACGCGGCTGCGCTCGGTACCCTTCTTGCGAAACGAGGTGAACTCGACCACGCCGTCGACTAGAGCGAAGATCGTGAAGTCGCGACCGAGGCCCACGCCGTTGCCCGGGTGGAACACGGTGCCCTTCTGACGAATGATGATGTTGCCAGCGATGACTTGCTCGCCGCCGAAGACCTTGACGCCACGCTTCTGAGCGTGGGAGTCGCGGCCGTTGCGCGAGGAGCCCTGTCCTTTTTTATGAGCCATGGTTCGTCTCTACCTTTGCGCTGGTGGTGCTCAGGCGCTGATGCTGGTGATCTTGATGGCCGTGAACGGCTGGCGGTGACCGTTCTTCCTGCGGTAGCCCTTCCTGCGACGGTACTTGTACACGATCAGCTTGGGGCCGAGACCACGCGAGCGCGCGGTGGACGGACGACCCTGCGCCTCGGCACCCTTGTCCGTGTAAATGATGACGTCGGCGAGCACCTTGGCGCCCGCGACGATGGGTGCGCCCACCGTGGTGGTGGCGCCGTCGGAGACGAGGAGGACCTGGTCGAACGTGACCGAACCCTTGGCACCTTCGAGCTTCTCGACGTGCAGGAGGTCACCGGCTTTGACCCGGTACTGCTTGCCCCCCGTCGTGATGACTGCGTACATGATCGAACTCCCTTGCGAAATGGAACGGCGAGTCTACGGAGGAGACCACCCTTGTCAATCGTTTTTGGACTGGAACCCCGGATCAGTTCAACGAGTTGCGTCGTCCGAACTCCCGCGGGCGCGGTCTTCTAGAACGTCTGGTTCGAGAAAGCAAAAAGCAGCATCCGGGGGCTGCCGGTCGGATCGAGCACGATGGCGCCGTCCTGGTTCGCGAGGTGGCGGTGGAGGTCGTGCGCGCTCGCACCTCCGCTGCTGCTGCCGTAAACGGACAACTTCGCGCCGAGCGCGAGCTCGGCGCTGATCTGCGCCACAATCTCTGCCTGTTCGCAAGACACGAACGCCGGGCTGGGCCGGATCCCGGCGAGGTGCCGGCTCCTCCACAACCGCCGAGCACGAGCACGAGCGCAGCCTTCTTCATCGCTTCTCCTTGTCGAGGGCGAGCGACTCTACGAAAGGGGGCCTCGCGATGCCGAGCTCCGTGACGATGGCGGTGATGTACCGGGCCGGGGTCACGTCGAACGCGGGGTTGCGGACGCGCACGCCGTCCGGCACGAGGCGCCGCCCGCCGTGGTGCGTGACCTCGTCGGCGGCCCGCTCCTCGATGGGGATGCTCGCGCCGCTCGGGCATGCGAGATCCACCGTCGACCACGGCGCCGCGACGATGAACGGCAGCCCGTGCGCGGCGGCGGCGAGCGCAACCGAGTACGTGCCGATCTTGTTCGCCGTGTCGCCGTTGCGGGCGATCCGGTCCGCGCCGACGACCACCGCGTGGATCTCGCCCCTCGCCATGAGGTGCGCCGCCATCCCATCGGTGATGACCGTGACGCCGATGCCGGAGCGCGAAAGCTCCCACGCGGTCAGCCGCGCCCCCTGCAGGACCGGCCGCGTCTCGTCGGCGAACACGTGGATCGACCGGCCCTTAGCGACTGCTGCGCGGATCACGCCGAGTGCCGTGCCGTAGCCTCCCGTCGCGAGCGCACCGGCGTTGCAGTGCGTGAGGATGCCCCCGTCGGGGATGAGCTGCGCACCGAGCGCACCGAGCGTGCGACATGCGCGCAGGTCCTCTGCCTGGATCGCCCGCGCCTCTGCGAGGAGCGCCTCGAACGACGGCTCGATCCCGCGCATGCGCTGCAGCGCCCAGAACAGGTTCACCGCGGTCGGTCTCGTCGCTGCGAGCTCCGCGTGCACGCGCGCCAGGCCAGCGTGCCCGACCTGGCGGAACCCGAGCGCCACGCCGTAGGCCGCGGCGCAGCCGATCGCGGGCGCACCACGCACGGCGAGCTCGCGGATGGCCACACACACGTCTTCGTAGCGCGACAACGAGAGCCAGCTCTCTTTCGTCGGCAGCGCCCGCTGATCGAGCAACAAGAGCGCGCCGTCGTCCCAGCGTAGCGGCGAGAGATCGTCGTCGAGAAAGCTCACGTCGCGAGACGGCTCAGCGGGGGCGGAGCGTCGCGGAACTCCATCGCCTCAACATCCGAGCAATCGCTTCAAGATTTCGTTGACGAGCTCGGGGTTCGCCTTGCCGGCCGTGGCCTTCATGACCTGGCCGACGAAGAAGCCGAGCATGGTGGTCTTGCCGGCGCGGTAGGCCTCCGCTTGCTTCGAGTTCGCGTCGACTGCGGACTTGCACGCTGCCTCGATGGCGCCCGAGTCGGTCACCTGCACGAGCCCTTCTTCCTCGACGATCTGCTTCGCGGTCTTGCCCGTGGACCACATCGTGTCGAAGACGCCTTTGGCCATCTTGCCACTGATGGTCTTGTCCTCGACGAGCTTGGTGAGACCCGCGAGCGCCACTGCCGAGATGGGTGACTGCTCGATGCTCTTCTCGTCCTTGTTGAGGCGCCCCAGCAGCTCGGACCCCAGCCAGTTGGCGGCGAGCTTCGCGGGCGCGCCGTCGTGAAGCGCGGCCTCGAAGTACGTGGCGATCGCCTGGTCGGCCGTGAGCACCGCCGCGTCGTACTCGGTGAGCCCGAGCTCCTCGACGTAGCGCCGTCGCTTGGCCACCGGGAGCTCGGGGAGCGCGCGCTGCACGTCCGCAATCCACGCTTCGTCGACGAGGAGCGGCGGCAGGTCGGGCTCGGGAAAGTAGCGATAGTCGTGCGCCTGCTCCTTGCTGCGCATCGCAATCGAGATGCACTTCTCGACGTTCCACAGCCGGGACTCCTGCACGACGCGCTCGCCGCGCCCGAGCTGCTCGATCTGCCGCCCGATCTCGTACTCGATGGCAGCTTCGATGTTCTTGAACGAGTTCATGTTCTTGAGCTCGGCCTTGGTGCCGTACTCGGCCTGGCCGCGCGGACGCACCGACACGTTGGCATCGGCGCGCAGCGAGCCCTCGTCCATGTTGCCGTCGGAGATGCCGAGGTAGCGCACGATCTGGCGGATGGCGCGCAGGTACGCGACCGCCTCCTGCGCC
>JAYTLP010000536.1:0-4945 GCA_043729375.1 Myxococcales bacterium | reverse complement strand
CACGTCGCGCCGACGAGGTGCTCCGCCGGCACCCGCACAGCGCGGTCGCGCACGAGATCGCTGCCCGGGCGGCCGAGCTCCGAGGCGACACGGCGGGCTCGAACGCGCACTACCTCGCGGCCCTCGCAGACCTCGATGCCGACGTGCCCGAGCTCTACGTCTCGGAGATCGTGGCCCACACGAAGGGCGAGCTCGACGCGCTGGGGGCGGTGCTGGCTTCGCTGCGCGAGAGATCGCCGCGCGCCGCCGTGCGCGCTCTCGCCACCCACGAGCTCGCGCTGGTGCGCTATCAGCAGGGCGAGCTCGACGAGACGCGCGCGCTCGTGAGGACGCTTGCACCGATCACGGAGTGGCAATTGCTCGGCGCGCTGGACAACGATCAGGGCAAAGGCTTCTTCGCCGAGCTTGCGCCCGAGCAACGCCCGCAGGTCGCCATCCCGCGAGCGGCGAAGCTACCGGGCCTGCTCGTCCCGCTCTCGTGGCGGCGCGTCGATGCAAGGGGTCCGCTCGGCGCCGTGGCCCTCGGTGACCTCCTGTGGCCGCGGGAGTACGGCCTTGCGTGGCTCGCGACGTGGGTGCACGTGGATGCTGCGCGCGACGCGCAGCTCCGGCTGGCCACCAGCGCGCCGGTCCGCGCCTTCGTGAACGACGTCGAGGTGGCCGCCGAGGAGCACGCGAGCGGAGGTGCATTCGACAACGTCGTGGCGCCGGTCGCGCTGCACGCGGGGTGGAACCAGGTGTTGCTCCAGTCCGCGCAGCGACGAGGAGCGTGGCAAGTCGGTGCGCGCCTCAGCGATGTAGACGGCGCGCCGCTCTCGGGTGTCACCTACGCTCACGACCCGCAGCCGTACACGGCGGGTGACGGCGCGAGGCGCGACGCGCACGTCGAACCGGCCATCTCCGGGCCTGCCGAACGGCGGCAGCTGCTCACCGGCGCGCGCCGCATGCGGCAGGGTCGCGGGCGCGAGGCGCTCGAGGCGCTGCAGCCGCTCATCGAGTCGAACCCCGAAAACGTGGTCACGATGCACGACGCCGCGATCGCCGCGTGGAGCAACGATGAGCTCGGCCGCACCATCGACCTGCTCGATCGCGGTGTAGACCAGCACGGCGCGCACGCGGCCGCTTTCTACGATCTGCGCGCGCGCTATTACGAGCAGAAGCAGCTCTGGGAGAAGGCGCAGACCGATCTCGTCGCGTCGATCGCTGCGACCCCGCCCCACACGGGGGTCACGTCGGCCGAGCGCGACCTTGCACACCTCTTCGACCGCCGCGGTTGGCAGGCCGATCGCTGCCAGCTCCTCGACAGGTTGTTGCTCGCATCCCCGGACGATCACCAGGCACAGCGCGAGCACGGCGAGTGCCTCGAACAGCTCGGCTTCACGACCGAGGCGGAGCGAGCGTACGCGCGCGCCACGTCGATCGTGCCGGGCGTCGCGGCCGCGTGGGCCGATCGCCTGCGCCTCTCGGCCCGACAGGGTCGCCTGCGCGACGCGAGGCGCTACGCACGCACGCTCGAACGCCTCGACCCGACCGACCCCGACTGGCACGTACAGGAGGGCGAGCTCGAGCGCCGCAGCGGGCACGTAGCGTCGGCGCGCGCTGCGTACGAGACAGCGACGCGGCTCGCACCCGAGCAGCCGGTGGCATGGACGCGCCTCGGCGAGCTCGCCTACGAGCGCGGCGATCGCCCGGCGGCGCTGGCGGCGTGGAAGCGAGCGCGCGACCTCGCCCCCGACGACAGCGCGCTCGCGCAGCACGTCGAGTTCCTCGAGCCCTTGCGTCTAGGCTACGTCGACAAGCTGGTGCCCACCGAGGCCGAGCTCGACCGCGTGCTGCGCCAGCCGGTGAAGGCCTTCCCGAACGGGCAGCTCGCGATCCTGCTCGAACACGAGGTCGCAGAGGTGAAAGCGGACGGGTCCGCGCGCCGCGTGATCACCGAGGTCAAGGAGGCGCTCGACGACAAGGGCCGCGACGCGATGACCGTGCAGCGCGTGCCGACCCACGGCGCGGTGAAGATCCTCCGCGCGTACGCGATCGGCGACAAGGGCGAGCGCCAGGAGGCGTCGTCGATTCGAGGTGGCGAGGTGCGCTTTCGCGGGTTGCAGGTGGGGAGCAAGACGGTGCTGCAGTACATCCACTACGCACCGCCGCCGCACTTCTTGCCCGGTGCGTACACGGCTGTCTGGTACTTCCAGTCGGTCGGCCGACAGCAGGAGGACTCCACGTGGATCCTCGTCCTCGACAAGGACCGCCCGCTGCACGTCCAGCTCACCGGCGCCATCGAGGAGACCCGTACGGTCGACGGTGATCGGCAGATCCGCACCTTCCGCGCCGGGCACATGCGCCCCGTCGCGCAGGAGCCGTATATGTCGCCGGCGGTCGACCTCGCGGCGCATGCGGAGGTATCCACCGTCACGAGCTGGGACGACTACGTGCGCTGGGAGCGGGGCCTCCTCGCCGATGCGTTCCGTACGAACCACGCGCTCGATGCAATCGTGGACAAGCTCGTCGACGGGGCAAAAACGCAGCGCGAGAAGCTCGACCGACTCTTCCACTACGTGACGCAGGACATCCGCTACCAGCAGGACTACGAGGACACGATGGCCGGCGTGAGGCCGCACGCGGCACCGAGCGTCGTCGAGCGCGGCTACGGCGACTGCAAGGACAAGGCGGTGTTGCTCGTCGAGATGGCCCGGCGGCTCGGGCTCGAGCTGTCCTTCGCGCTCCTGCGCACCACCAGCATGGGCAAGGTGGCGCGCGAGGTCCCCGACCAGCAGTTCAACCACGCCATCGTGTACGTGCCGGCGCAGGCCGGCATCCCCCAGGCGTTCTTCCTCGACCCCACCGCAGACGGACTCGACGTGGGCAACCTCCGCGCCGACGACCAGGGCGCGCTGGCACTCGTGATGGAGCCCGCCTCGGGCAAGTGGGAGTTCGTGGCCATCCCGTACGAGGCCCCGGACCTCGCGTACGACCACCACAGGATCCGCATCGACGTGAAGTCGGACACCGAGGCGCTGCTCTCCGACGAGCTCCAGCTCCGCGGGTCACCGGCCATGAGCATGCGGCATGCGCTGCGTAACGAGGGACAGGCCACGCAGGTGCTCGCCGCGCTCGCATCGGCGCTGTTCTCGGGCGCGACGGTGCGTGACGTGAAGAGCGGTGGCAAGGAGGACACGTGGCACCCGCTCGCGCTCTCCTTCGACCTCGACGCGTCTCAGTCGCTACGCCCCGAAGAGGACCACGTGCGCCTCACGATGCCGGGACGCTTCGCGCTCGCGGGCACCATCGCGACGAAGACGCGCGAGACGCCACTGCACTTTGGTCCCACCGACACGTCGGTCTACGACATCGAGACCGTCCTGCCCGCGGGCTACGTGGTCACGCACGCACCGAAGGACTTCACCGTGGAACATGCGTGCTTTGCGGTGTCGCGCACGGCAAAGGTGAGCGGTGAAAAGGTGACGATGCACGTCGAGCTGCAGCGTCGCTGTGTCGAGCTTGCCGAGGCCGACTATCCGGCGTACCGCACGGCCGTGCAGCGGGTCGTCCGCAGCCTGGATGACGATCTCCTGTTCGGTAAGCCCGCCACGCCGGTCGGCAAGCGAGCGCGTTGATCGCGGCTGCGCTTTCGGGGTACCGTACTGGCGCTGATGAGCGACAAGAAGAGCATCGGGAAAAAAGTTCTCGGCTGGTTCGTTCAGCCGGAAGAGGGCGTGGGCGCGTCACAGGACGTGTCCGCGGACGAGCTCATCGAAAAGTACGCGAACGACACACCGCCGCCGCCACCGCCCGAGGTGAGGCTCCAGGGTGAGCTGCCGAAGGTGATGCAAGATGGCAAGGTCGACTTTCCCGGCGTGTTCCGAGCGGCCGGCGTCGACGACGAGGAGCAGGGGCGCGTCGAGAAGGCGCGTGGCCTCCTCTCCACACTGCCGGCGGCAACACCGAAGGACGTGCAGAAGCAGATCGTCGAGGCGGCGCTCAAGGCCTTCGGCTATCCGGTCGACGCGATCATCGAGGCGGGCGCGCAGGAGATCCAGGCGCTCGAGGTCTATATCCAGGCCGGCCAGCGCGACACGCAGACGCTGCTCGCGCAGTCCACCGAGCGGCTCGTCCAGCTCGAAGCCGAGACGGCCAACGTCAAGAGAGTCATGGGCGACAAGGTCGCAGCGCAGCAGAGCCTCATTGCCGCCTGCAACCAGGAGAAGCTGCGCGTGCAGAGCGTGCTCGAATTTTTCGGACAGGACGCGATCAACAAGGTCGTCGCTGAATCTCCCAAGCTTCACGAACCGAAATAAGCAGGAGCAACGGACATGGCCGACGGACTATTTTCGCGCATCGGGAACCTCTGGAAGGGGTTCGTGAGCCTGTGGATCTCGGACATCGAGAAGGAGCATCCGGAGATCGCGTACGAGAACGCGATCAACGGCATGATCGAGAAGTACTCGCGCCTGAAGAAGGCGACGGCTGCGATCATCCGTCGTCGTGAAGAGGTCGCGGATCGCCTGCGCACCGCGAGCAAGGAGCTCACGCAGGTGAACGCGGACCTGCAGGTCGCCGTCGACACGAATCAGGACGACCTCTCCGTCGTGCTCATCCAGAAGAAGAACGTCCTCGACAAGGAGATGGCGGAGCTGAAGGGCGACCTCGATGTCGCGCAGAAGGACGCCGACTCGGCCAAGAGCTCGCTCATGGCGGTGCAGACCGAGATCAAGAAGCTCAAGGCCGAGAAGGACAACATGCTGGCCAAGATGGCCTCGGCCCAGGCCCGTACGCGCATCAACGACCAGCTCGAGGGGCTCTCGGTCGATGCCGAGGTCAAGGCGCTCGACAACGTTCGCGAGCACATCATGAACACGATCGCGGAGGCCAACCTCGGCACCGAGCTCAAGAGCACGGACCTCGATCAGCGCCTGCAGAACCTGCGTCAGGCGTCGGGGGACGT
>JAYTLP010000535.1:0-6155 GCA_043729375.1 Myxococcales bacterium | reverse complement strand
CGCCGGAGACGGTGCATACCTGGTTGTTGCTGGCGCAGTCCATCGAGACGATTTTCCCGCTGTAGGTGTCGCAGTACTCGAGGACCGTGCCGCTGCAGTCACCCGTGGAGGTGACGCTGCCGCACATCGAGCCCGACCCGGGCGTCGAGAAGTCGGGGCTGTCGACGACGCCGGCGTCCATGCCGCTGCCGGTGGCCTGCCGTGACGTCTGGCTCACAAAGTTGCCGAGGTCGTGCGGCTGCCTCGGCACGCTGAACTGCTCTCCGCCCCCACTGCCACCGCAGCCGTAGATCACGGCCGCACTGCAAAGGACGAACAGAGTCGAAAGAAGACGCATGGTGCACACACCTCGTCCTCCCGCCTTGCCATGCGCGAGGGTCGACCGTCAACGCAAACGAACATCACGGCTGGAGGGCGAGGAGGCCGAGGTGGAACGGTTGGCGCAGGTCCGCTGCGGAGACCGTGGTCAGCGGAGCGAGCTGCAGGCTACCCGGACGATCGAGCGCCAGGCTCTCGACGCCAACGACGAGGTGGTCGCCCTCGACATGCAGCGCGAGCGCCACCACCGACGTTGCGTCCGGCGTCGTTGCGAACGGGCCGAGCACGTCGTGGGTCGTCGCGGCGACGCTACCATTGTCGCCGAGACTCGCGTGCATCACGAATCCCACCTCGACGCCGCCCATCACCCGGGCCACGCGCGCGGAATCCACTGCGCCCGACTTCAGCGCGAGGACCGAGTCCTTCATCTCGGTCAAAAGGACACTGGCGACCTCTGGCGTGTCGCGGATCGCACTGCCACCCGCCTCGGGCGGATGACCCACGGCCAGGCCGAGCGGTGCCCCGCCGCCCGCGACAGTCTGCGTCTTCCACACCGCGAGCGAGCGGCGGATCGGCCCGACCGGCGGCGCGGGGCGATCGCCGCCGTCCGCGACCCCACCCGCGTACGCGGCAATCAGCTTCACCGCCGTGATGCGCGTGGGGATGACCTGCGGGTGCGTCTCCGCCGAGGCGCCGGACACGACCCACAGGGTCTGGCCGTCGGGCGAGAATGCGAGCGCTCGAGCCAGGGCTTGCCGCTCTCCGGGCAGCACGTCGACGACCGAGACCAGCTGCGCCGGGCCGGGATTCGACACATCGAGGGCGGCGACGCGATTGCCGTCGAGCAGCAGCGCGAGGACGCGGCCGTCCGGCGAGAGCTCGGCCGCGCGTGCGCCGAACGCCTCCCTGGGGAGCGGGACGGCATCGTAGAACACCGGACGTCGGACGCTGGTGGTGTCCACGAGCGTCAGCGACGCATCCCCCACGACGACGAGTCGCGAGGCCAGCGCAGCCGTTGCGAGCGCGTTCGCGCGGTGCGTGATCTCGAGCGTGCCGAGCGATGAGGGGCTCGTCCTGCCGAGGTCCACGACGGTCACCCTGCTGGCTGTGCCCTGGTCCGCGAGCACGAAGGCGACGGCGCCGGTGCCGTCGATGCGGACGGCACGCGCGCCGGGGACGGGGAGCGTGCCCGCAACCACGGTCACGTCCGTGCCGACGGTGACGTAGCGGAGCTTGTCCGCGACCACCGCGACTGCGACGCGTCGCATCGGCGTGGCGAGCCTCGCCGCGCCCCCGCTCGTGGTGACCGAGACGTCGACGAGTCCGGTGGGCACGCCGCGCGGCACGCGCACGACCACACCGCCGCCGCGGGTCCGCCCGAGCACTTCTGCCGGACGTCCACCCACGAGGACCGTCGGCTGTCGCCCGAATCCGCGGCCATCCACGACGAGGAGCTCTCCGGCGCTGGCGACCCCATCGGTGACCGCATCGATCGCACCGATGCGCGGTACGAGCGCGGAGCCCGCATCGCGGATGCGCGTGATTGTCGGTGTCCCGCTTTGAGCCTTGATATCGAGCGGGTCGACCACGTCCGGCAGCCCGGCGGAGGCACAGGCGCAGAGTGAGAGGGCGAGCATCGGTAGGCGCGTCATGACGTCGCAGCGTACCCGACGTTGCACTCCGGATCACGAGATCACGGTGGCTTGCGGTGACCGTACGTTGCCACACATGAATCGTCATTGACCGATCGCATCGCGGTTTGGTACCTCGACCGCCATGCGCATCTACTTCGTTGGAGCACACGCCACGGGCAAGACCACGATGACGCGCTACGTGAGCCGGAAGTACGGCCTCCCGATGGTCACCGAGATCGCGCGCGGTGTGCTGGCGGAGCTCGAGGCCTCGTTCGATGCGCTGCGCACCGACATGGACCTCGTCGCCGAGTACCAGAAGCGCGTGTTCGAGCGGCAGATGCAGATCGAGCGCATGCAGGGCTCGGGCTTCGTGTCCGACCGCGCGTTCGACAACCTCGCCTACGCGGCGGAGCACGCGCACTGCGTCGGCGAGATGATGGCCGAGGACGACTTCAAGCAGTACATGGAGTGGGTCGCGCAGGGGATCGTGTTCTTCGTGCGCCCGCACCGCGACCTGCTCAAGGAAGACGGTACGCGCGCCGGCGTCACGTGGGAGTCCGTGCTCCGCATCGACGGCATGGTCAAGTTCATGCTCGAGCAGAGCCGCATCCCGTACCTGCCCATCGAATCATGCTCGATGCAGGAGCGCACGCGCGCGGTCGACTTCGTGCTCCGGCGCGCCGCCGGCCTCCAGCAGCTCCCGGTGCCGACCGAGTCGACGTCGCTGAAGGTCGTGAGCCTGAGCGGGGGGCGCGCGGTCAGCGACGCCCGACGCTAGCTCGATCTCTTACGCCGCACCTTCCGTCAGTCGGTACGTCGTCAGCACGTTGGGCACGAACGAGAACTCGTCGTGGTGCTCCATGAGCTTGCCCTTGTCGTCGAAGATGTCGACACGCGACATCTGCACGAGTTGCACGGGGCCAGCGCCCGGCCTGCAGGCGGCGATGTAGCCGACGATGCGAGCGCCGGTGTCGTATTCGAAGGTGACGCGGTGCGAGACGAGCTCGTGGAGCTTTCCGTAGTTCGGCATGGTCTGGTGGCTCCTCTGGGTGGTGTTACGGCTTCTGCTCGCGACCGTACACGATGTGGTCGTGCACGAGCTGCGAGACGACGGCGGCGCCGATGAGCGCCAGACCTGCCACGAGCGTCACGGCGACGAGCGCCCCCGACGCCTCGGTGCGCGCGGCCAGCTGCATCCCCACGACAAGCGAGAGCGCCAGCCCGATGACGAACACGAGCGCCTGCGCGCCGAGGCCGGTCGCTTCGCGACGGACGTCCGCGATGGTGGTCACTGCAGGACGGTGTCGAGCGTGAGCGTGAGCTTTTCCGCGGGCAGTGCCTTGAGCGTCACGGTGCCGACGACGTCACCCGGGTTCTTGCTCATCGCGTCGCCGTCCTTGTCGACACGGACCGTGAGCGTGACGGGGGGCTTCATCGCGGTGCCGGCGACCATCGCGTCGCGCGAGTCGATCTGGAACTGCATCGGGAACGCCGCGGCCTCGACCCTGCGCACCGCGAGCACCGGCCCGGGCGCGGCACCGACGGCAGCGCCGCGCACGACCAAGAAGATCGTATCGCCGTTCTTCACCTTGTCCTTCGTCTTGCCGTCGAGCTTGAGCTGCCCCGCGATGATCGTGCTCTTGTCGAACGCGATGTCGCCCGGCGTCATCGGCTCCTTCGGTGGCGCACCGTGCGGGTTCGGGCCCGCCATCTGACCGTGCGGCTCGGAGCCGCCGTGCGGATCCACGCCCTCGTGCTCCATCGCCACGAGATCCGGGCCCGGCGCAGCTGCGAGCGGGTGCTCGGCGTGGGGGAGCGGGCCGGGCGGGGCCTTGTCTGCGACGTTGTCTGGCAATGGCGGCAGCGCGTGGGACGGCTCGGGCGTGGAAGGATGCGTCTCGCAACCGGCCAGCCCGCAGCTCATCCCGAGGACCGCGCACCAGGATGCCTCCGCGAGGGCTCGACGGAACTTGAACATAGGAGGTAACCTACCACCCATGTCAAGCAACGTCCACGAGGCGGTCCTCGTCGAGCGACGGGAGATCGCGCGCGCGATCGACGAGCTCACGTTCGCCATGGACAGCGGCACGCTCGCGTTCCGGCCCGGCCAGTTCGTCTCGCTGCGCGTCGGGCAGGACCAGGACGGCGCGGCCATCTTGCGCAGCTACAGCATCGCGAGCGCACCCGGCAAGGCGCGCATCGCGCTCGTCGTCAAGCGCGTACCCGGCGGCGCGGCGCACAGCTACCTCGACGCACTCGCGCCCGGCGCGCGCGTGCGCTTCACCGGCCCGATGGGCTTCTTCGTCCTCGAGCTGTCGCACCCCGGCGATGTGGTCTTCGGCGTCACGGGCGTCGGCATCGCGCCGGTCTTGCCGATGCTGGACGAGCTGCTCGCGCGCGACGAGCGGGGTCGCGTTCAGCTCTTCTGGGGCAACCGGCTGCGCGCCGAGCTCTTCTGGCAGCGCGAGCTCGACGCGCTTTCCGGCACGCACCCCCGCTTCTCGTGGCGCAGCTTCCTGTCCGGCGAGACCCCGGGCGACGGTGAGGAAGAAGGTCGCATCACGACGCCGCTCCTCTCGTTCGCATCGTCTCTGGAGCGGCCCACGTTCTACCTCGTCGGCTCCGGCGCGATGATAAAAGACGTGAAGACCGCGCTCGTCGCGCTCGGCATCGACCGCAAGCGCCAGATCCGCAACGAAGCGTTCTTCGACTAGTTGCGGACGCACACACACCCCGTGGCCGACCGACCGCACCTCGAGCTGCGTCCCCTGGTGCTGGCCGCGTGCGCGGTGGTGCTCTACCTCGCCACGGCACCGGGCATCGTGAACGCCGACGGGCTCGGGTACCTCAAGCTCCTCCCGCACGACTTCGCGGCCGGGCATCTGCTGTACATGCCGCTCATCCGCTTCGCCACTGCCCACCTCGGCGGCGACGCGCTGAAGATCGGTCGCCTCGTCGACGCGCTCCTCGGTGGTACCGGCGTACTGCTCGTGTACGGCATCGCGTACCGCATCGCGCCGCTGCGCGCCGATCGCAGGTACGTCGGCACCGTCGCGGCTTGCGGCACGGCGCTGTCATACGGTTGGTGGGCCGAGTGCGCCGACGTGGAGGCCTACGCGCTCGCCCTCGTCGCGCTCCTCGCGCTCGCCCGCGTCGCGCTCGCCTACGGGAAGCGTCCAGGCCTCGGGCGCGCGGCGGTCATGGGCGTCCTCCTCGGCGCGTGCGTGTGCTGCCACCTCACGCACGTGCTGCTGTCCCTCTTCGTGGTGGTGATATGCCTCGATGATCCGCGCGGTCGCAGGGCCGGCCTCGCCTCGGCGGTGCTCGCGCTCGCCATCGGTGGCTCCTTGGCGCTCGGGCTCTATGCATACGCAACGTTCATCGTCCGCGGCCATCACCTGGAAGGCGCGCTCCGCTGGGTGCTCACCGCGCAGCACGGCTACACGGAGCACAACGGCGTCTACGCGCTGGCGGCCGCCGTGTACGGCCTCGCGCGCACGTTCGTGTGGTCGCCGTACCTGTACGAGGCCGACGCGCCGAGGCTCATCGGCCAGCTGCTGCTCGGCCTGACGCTGCTCGTGTTCGTCGCGGCCTCGATCCGCGCACGCCGCGGCGCCGTCGCTGCAATGCCATGGCGCGCGCTCGGCGCGCTGACCGTGCCGTACGCAGCCCTCGGAATGCTCTTCTTCGGCGCGGATCCCGAGCGCTGGGTCTTCGTGCTGCCCTTCGTGTGGATCGTGCTCGCGGTCGCGCTCGACGCGGGGTCCGCGCGCCACACCACGGCCGCACTCGCCATCGCGTACGTCGGCGCGCTCAACCTCTTCCTCGCGGTCCTGCCCGCGCACCGCGACGGCTGGGCGCGGCACCAGGCCGAGCTCGCCGCGCAGCCGCTGGCAAACGGCGATCTCGTGATCTTCCCCGGCCACAGCTGGGACGAGTACGTGGGCTTTTACGGCGGCCGGACCGTGGAGCCTTTCCCCGTGTCGTACTACGCCGCGCGCGATGGGCAGGCGGCGCTGTGGTCGCGGCTCGATCGAGAGGTCGGTGCCGCACGCGCCCGCGGGCACGCCGTGTACGCGCTGCGCCTCTTCGACGAGTCGCGCGAGGTCTCCGACGATCCCGCGGGCTATGCGGAGCTGCGCGCCATCGGCATGTCGCGCGGCGCGCTGCGTGCCGGTCTCGAGGCGCGCTTCCACGTGGTGC
>JAYTLP010000534.1:0-5806 GCA_043729375.1 Myxococcales bacterium | reverse complement strand
TGTCGTCGCGGTAGGTGAGGGCGAACGTGCGGTCGATGATGTCGTTCCATACGTGTAGCGCGTAGACACGCGGAGAAGACCCTGAACCCGAGATGTCCTTCACCTCGTACGTGAACGTGGACGCCGCGTTCGCGATGAATCCATCGCCGTGCGAGGTGAGATGGCCGCACGCGGCCGCTCGAGACGTCGGATCCGACTGCGCGTCGAGCGCGCCGAAGAACATCGACGTGTCCGGCAGTGGGCACAGCCCCGGCGCGGGATCGCTCGTGCAGGAGATCCACAAACCGTGCAGCGCGACGGCTTGTTCCTCGGTCGTAGAGAACGCGCGCGGTGACGCGATGACGCCGCACGCGCCCGCTGCGGCCGGTCGAGCAGCGGCTGCGGGTGCGGTGGTCGCCGGCGGCGCCGCGAGAGGCGACGAAGACGAGGGCCGGGGAGCCTGCGACGTCGGGCCTCCGTTCGCCGAGCCCGTCACGTCGACCTGTCCGCATCCGACCATGGTGAACAGAACGAGCGCGGCCAGTCGCATGCTCAGTCGTATGGCCGGCCGGCTGGCCACCCGTCGCGCGCACCTCCCTCTTGGGTCAGCTCGCGTCGTGGTCTCCCGGCGACCAACGCGAACGACCACTATATTTTCGAGACTTCGTCCCGCTTCTGGCGCCCCAAGCGCTGGCTGCGCGCTCTTCGGTCGTCAATCCGGTCGAGCAGCTCTGGCGAGCCCCTTCGGCTTGCGCGGCTTCGGCCTCCGCTTTTTCGGAGGCGCAAGCATCGTTCCTCGACACTTCGCCGTTCCGCACGCGCATCCGAATACCTTCTCCGTGGCGGGCGAATCATCGGCTGAGCGCGTGAGGTTGTAGTCGTACGCCAGCTCCTCGCCCGGCTGGATCGTGCGGATCGACTCGACGAACGGGCGCCCATCGTCGAGGATCACCTCGCAGTTCGGCTCGCACGAGTGGTTGATGAACCGCGAGCTGTTTCCCCCGACGCCGGCATCGATGACCGTCTTTGCGTCGATGGTGAAGAGGAACGTGTGGCCGTCGTCCGACGCGTTGTCGGCGTGGCGCCGGTCCGCCTCGTCGTGGGAAATACGTTCGCCGATGTACTCGATGATTCGCTCGCCTTTCGGAATCACGCGGGTCGCAAACAGACCCTTGCCGTGAACGCGGGACCCGCGCAGGCGATAGGCATGAGCCGCGCGCGGGCGCGCTTGTCGTTTCGGGGCCTTCGTCTCTCTGGATGATGTCTTCAGGTTCGTCTCTCGGTGAGGTGATGGCGAGGCTTCCGGTGAACGCCGTCCTCGCGACCGCGGTTTCCAATGCGTCGTTACCACCATGCGCGCGGGAGCGTGAGCCTGTCGCTAGGGTGCCGGGATCGAACAAGCGCTCAGCCGCTCGAGCTAGCGCGGCATACGGGAGAGAATCTCGACGGCAAGCAGCTAAAATGTCTCCGGAAGAACCGGGCGTTCAGCCGGGGCGAGCTTGCACGACGGACTTGGCCGAGGCCGAGGGAGAGAGAGGCATCCGCAGGAGTGTCCCTGCTCGGGCTTCGACTCGGACGTCCCCGACAGGTTCGCGCTCGCGCTCACCTTGACCTGATACCTCCCCGGAGCCCGTCGACGCCGGAGTCCTTCCGCCGAGCTACTGAAACATCCATGGTGATATTCGGTCGGTCCCGGCGGCGAAAGAGAGAGGAGCCCGTGCCATCCATGCGCATGCATGCGCATGGATGGTCGTTCGCTCAGAACAGCAACGTCGGATCCTCCTTTGTCTGCACGATGCGACCAATGCCCGCGGGAAGCGCAGCCTCGAAGGTCTGATCCGCTTTGACGTTTCCGCCGCGCCCGCCGTTGCCCGCGGAGGCGCCGCCGCCACCTCCGCCGTGTGCGGTCGAGAAGAGGATCGCCTGCTGGACGAGAGCGCCGGGCGCCCCCGCCGCGACATTCAACGTGCCCTTCGCGTCGATGACGGGAGAGATGAAGTAGATGATCCCTCCGCCGCCTCCGCCGCCTGGAGCCGCGCCGTAGGTTCCGCTCGAACCGTCACCGTCGCCACCCTTCGCGACGATGGTTCCGTCGACGGTGATGCTGGTCGCCGACGCGAGCACCACGATGCCGCCTCCGCCGCCACCCGAGCCGCGCACGCCGCCTCCGGCGTCAGCGCCGCCCGCGCTGATCGTCCCGGCGACGTCGATGGGGCCGCGCGCGAGGATGAGCACGCTGCCGCCACCGACGCCTGCGCCGGAGAGGCCGCCGGCGTTGAGCCCGCTGTAGCCCGAGCCGCCACCTCCGCCCGTCAACGGACGGAAGTACGCGGCGGCGGAATCGTTGACGCCGGAGCCGCCGACACCGCCCGCGAGGAAGACGCCCGTTGCGCCCGCGGCTCCGGGAGCCGGCGTCTGATACGTGATGCCGGCACCCGCCGGCGTGGTCGATCCGCCGGGACCGGAGGCTCCGGCGATCTGCAGCCCGCCGGAGATCGTCACCGCGCCGTTGCTGCGCAGGATCTGCCCGCCGATGAGCGTGAGCGAGCCGTCGATCGCGACGGAGGCGTAGCTCTGGAGACCGACGTCGTAGAGGTCCTCCTTCATCGCGCCCTTCGCGACGACGAGCGCGCCCGCACTTCCGTCGCCGTAAGGACGTACGTCGGCGACGGGCGTGTTGCCGCCATCGCTGATCGTCGATCCGCCCGGGGCCCCTGCGCCTCCTGCCGCGCCGACAGCACCGGCCGGTCCAGGCGCTCCATCCGCTCCGTCTGCGCCCGCACAACCAACCGCCACGACCGCAACCAGCACGACGAGCTTCTTCATTGCAGATGACGCTACGCGAGTTGTCGCGCACCAACACGCATCGAACGGATGACGTCGCCGCGCTCATCAAACGCTCATCCTCCGCTCATGCTGTACGCTGCGGCCGGTAGCGCGATGACGACCACACACACGGGCCCGATCATCTACGCGCATCGCGGCGCCAGCTTCGAGCTTCCCGAGAACACGCTCGACGCCTTCGCGCTCGCGATCGAGCTCGGCGCCGACGCGATCGAGACCGACGCGCACATGACACGCGATGGGCATGTCGTGCTCTCGCATGATCCAACGGGCCAGCGTGCCGCGGGCACCGCTCGCGCCATCAAGGACATGACGCTCGCCGAGATTCGCACCTGGGATCTCGGCGCGAGCTTCGTCCCGCGCAGAGCTGGCGCGTTTCATTCGAACCAAGCCTTTCGAATGCCGACGCTCGACGAGGCTCTCGCTTCGTTTCCCGAGATCGTCTTCAACGTGGACGCGAAGCAGACAGCGCCCGACATGATCCCCGCGCTCCTTCGCGCCATTCGAGCGGCAGACGCAGAGGCTCGCGTTCGCATCGCGAGCTTCTCCACCAGGAACCTCACATGTCGTTCGACAGCCAGGCTGCGATCGATCGTCTCCACTCGCTGGGGCTACGTGTGGACTTCTGGACGATCGACGATCCCTCGGAAGCTCGTCGTCTCTTCGCGCTGGGCGCCGACGGCGTGATGACGGACGACCCCCGCGCCGTTTGCGTCTAGGCGAGCGAGCGACGAGCAGCGAAGCGGCGCATCAGTGCGCGCTCGTCGTGGTCACCGGGCGCTGCTCCTCGCGCTGACAGACGAAGGTACTCCCGGTGCTCCGCCCGCAGTTGTAGGTCGCCTCCTGACCGCAACCCGTCGCGCGGTAGGAGCTGCCTCCGCTGTTCTTGACCACGACCTTGTCGTCACTGCAGCGGAGATCGTTGACGGCACAGGTGTGCGCCGTGGTCTCCATCGTGACGCAACCAACCGTAGCCAGGATGGCCGTGATGACGAGAAATGGAAAAACGCGAAAAAGGTTCGAGCTCATGCCTGACGGAGCCGGGCTGCTCGCCGATGTCGGAAAAACCGCAACGCCCCTCCGATGACGGACGCGGAGCGCGACACGCTGCTCGCCGAGATCGACGGGCCCCCCGCCAAGAAGAGGCGCGGTCGAAAGGCCGCATGACCGTCCGCGGCATCATGGTCGACACCGGCGCGCTCGTCGCCATCGAACGGCGCAAGCAACGAGGCACTCAGCTGCTCGAGCTCGCGCGGCAGCGGCTCGCCGTGCTCTCGGTTCCCGTTCCCGTCATCGCGGAGTGGTGGCGAGGCAGGACGGACGTACGCGAGAGAATCCTCGACGTCGTCAACGTGGAGCCGCTTTCGCTCGTCGTCGCGAAATCCGCGGGAGAGGCCCAGGCGAGCGTGGCGAGGTCAACCGCGGTCGACGCCATCGTCATGGCCTTCGCGGCCAGCCGCGGAGACGTCGTCTTCACGGGAGACACGCGCGACCTCGAACGCCTCCGCGCGTTCTTCCCGAACGTGCGCGTCCTCGGCTGCTGAGGGCCTACGCCGCGGAGTGAATCTCGGGTGTCACCCCGTGATGCGCGCCGCGAGAAACACTGCGACATCGGCTTTCGTCTTCGTGCCCGTGGCGACGCCGAGCGTGAGGTCCACTAGCTCGTCCTCGTCGCAGTCGAGGTCGAGGTCGTTGAGGTACACGAACATGATCATCGCCGCGGCGGCGACGCGCTTGTTGCCATCGACGAAGGCATGATTCTGGGCGAGGTGGAACAGGTAGGCCGCGGCCATCTCGGGCAGGCTGCCATGCAGATAGCCGCCCCCGAACGAGGACTCCGGCGCGGCGACGGCCGACTCGAGCAGGCCGAGATCGCGCACACCAGCGAAGCCGCGGTAGCGCTCGATCTGGCCGGCATGCAACGCAAGGATCTCCTCGAGGCCGAGGAAACGGATCTTCACTTCGCGAGACGGGCGAATGCGCCAGCGAACTTCGCGTGCATCTTCGCTTCGGCAGCCTTGAACTTGTCCACCTCGCGCTTGGTGCGAACGGGGGAGATGACGATCACGCGGCCGTTCGTCGACACCTCGACCTGTCCGTCGGGGTCGAGGTTCGCCGCCTCGAGCAACTGCTTGTCGAGCACGAGCGCAGCGCTGTTGCCGGTTCGCGTGAGCTTCTTGATCATCGTACGGACAGAGTAGCACCGCCGTACGTATGCTCAAAAACGCGTGCGGCGCGTCTGCCGCCGGTCTGCCGCCGGAAGCGCGCTGGACCTGGTAAGGCGGCGATCCAGTGGGGAAGTCAGACCGCGGCAGAGCGTGCCTCGATCCACGCAACGCCGCGCAATCCATGGCTTCACGCGCGAGCCGTACGCGCGCAGGGCCGGCACGCGTCGTGCTCGAGGTACGACATGTCCGGTGACCGCTCCTTGGGCTTGCTCGTCGCTTTAGCCGTCGTCGTTGGCGGCGCGGTCGTCTCGGCCTGCGCGGTGCCGCACATCGATGATGAGCTCCCCACCACGCCGAGCGCGAGCGCCAAGGGCGACAGCAACGACCAAGGAACACCGGACGTCGTGCTGGGCGATCCCACGTCCGCGCCCGACCTCGAGGGGTCGGGGCAAACGCCGAGCGGGCCGAAGTGCAGCGACGCGTGCGCCACCGAAGGCCAGAAGCGATGCTCGACCGCGAGCGCCTCGGGCACCGAGGTCTGCAAGATGGGCGAGAGCGGCTGCCGCACGTGGACCGCGGGCACCGATTGCGACGCGAACTTCTCGTGCGACAAGACGAAGAACGACGGCACCTGCCAGGCAGGCTGCACGAACGACGACGGCTGCAGTGCGTCCAACGCCGGCGTCGCGCATTGCACCGCAGACGGCACGACCGAGCTGACCTGCACGCAGGTCGGGGCTTGCTACGTGTTCAAGACGACCCGCAGCGACGTGGCTCAGGGCTGCGTGTCTCCGACCTATTACGGGGCGGCGTCG
>JAYTLP010000533.1:0-7137 GCA_043729375.1 Myxococcales bacterium | reverse complement strand
AATGAGCTCGTGGGTGCAGAGCCGTCTCGATCAGTCCGACGCGCTCGACGCTGAAGACGACACGAAACACGGTGCCGATCTACCGGCGACGAGTTGCCCAACTGGGTCGCGAGTGTCGTCAGCGCATCCCGGCCGCGATGGCGCAGCTCTGGCTGCCGAGGCTCAAGCTCCGCCGGATGATCAGCCCACGCCACCGACGAGCGGACTAACGGCGCCGCGCAAGGAGTCGAGCGTCGACATCAAGCCGGCCGGCGAGAAGCAGCTCCTCCCCACCGATCCCGGGATCGAGATCATGAAGGCGTCGGATGGCTTCATCCGGGGCTACACCTGCCAGCCTGCCGTCGACACTTTAGCGCAGGTGATCGTCGCGCTCGATGTCGGATCGCAGCAGAACGACAACCGGCAGCTCGCCGGCATGCTCGACACGGTTTGTAGCAACACGGTCGGAATCCACGCGCGCTGTCCGCTGACGCCGGCCATCGTTCGGAGGCAAACCTTCGCGTGCTGCGCTGTCGAAGAGTGCGCGGATACCTCGCGCGCGCCAAAGAACAGCTGAAGGCGAAGTCATCACAGGGCTTGCCGAGCTGGCGCGCGAGGGGTCTCGGGAAGAAGCGCAGCCGTGCCGCGGCTACAACGTGTGCCCGCTACACGGTCCCTCACGGGGACGAGCTCCTGGCGACGACCGGGGAGACCCCTACAGCGTTCCGAGGATCCCCTTCACCTCTTCGACGTCCTTGAGGTAGGGGGGCGAGAGCTCGAGGAAGCGCGTGTACGCACGACGCGCAGCTTCGGTGTTGCCACGCTTGCGGTACAGGTCGCCGAGCAGGCGCTGAGGCTCCGGCATGTGGTCCTGCAGCGCGGCGGCGCGCTCGAGCTCGTCGAGCGTCGCGCGCTGCGCTGCTTCGTCCTTGAGCGGTGCGTACTTCGCAGAGGCACGGAGATGAGCCTGCGCTTCCTCGTACACGCGCAGCTCGTCCGAGCCGAGCAGGGGGTCGGGCGGCAGATCGGGCGGATCCGCGCGGTCACCGACGTGGTCTTCTCCGCCGTCTGCCGGCCCCAGCTCCTTCTTGAGGTCGTAGCCGACGAAGCGGCCGAGCAGGTGCGGTCCCGCGCTCACCCACAGGGTCATGCTCGTGGCGTCGACGATGACGGAGTGCGTGGCGATGATGGCGTCGAGGGCATTGCGGTTGCCGAGACCGAGGGTCTCCCCACCGGCGCCGCGCTTGTCGCGCAAGATCTCGAGCGTTCGCTTCGGATCGATGGTGCCGCGGAAGCGACGGACGAGCTCGTCCAGGCGGCGAAAGCGCGCGCCCGACGTGAGGTAGCGCTTCAGGCGGTCGTTCTCGGCGTCCGCGGCGAACGCGGGGGTCAGCGCGTGGTTCGTCAGGATGGAGACATCAGCGTGGGCCTTCCTCACCTCGATGCGCGTGGGACTCCGCTCGATGACCGCCGATTCGCCGGTCTTGCCATCGCCGACGAGATAGAAATCGGGCACGAGCACCGGCGTCTCCTTCACCAGGCGCACGACGTCGTCGATGGACCGCGCCTCCTCCATTATCTGCCGCATGAGGAGCTCGACGGGCATGCCGACCTTGCCCTTGTCCTCGGTGCGTGCGGCATTGATCGAGACGAAGATCTGCTCGGCGTTGATGCCCGTGACGACGCCGGTCATGCCCGTCCAGGCAACGGATGCGAACGCAAGTTTGCCCTGCGGGTGAAAGAAGAGGACTGCCTTCTCCTTGTCGAACGGCTCCGGGCCCTCGAAGTCGAAGTTGCGCCCGATGATGAGGTGCCCCGTGGTGGTGGCGCCGCCCGATGCTGCGAACGCGCTGCAGCCGAGGAGCGGCGAGTGCTCGATGGCCTGGGTGATGTCGTGGAGGGAGTGGTAGTAGACGAGGCGGTGGTAGATGGGCAAGAAGTCCGCGTGCAGATCCGCGTCGGCTGCGGCTTCTCCGGCCAGCTCCTCGGCGCGCGCCCGCGGGATGTAGTCGCCGAGCTTGCGGTATCCGAAGCGCACCAGGTTCTTGATGGCAAAGCGCGCCATCTTCGACGGCACGTACTTCTCGAACTCGCCGAAGAGGTAGTCCTCTTGCAACAGGTGGAGCTGCTCGCCGAGGCGTCCGTGTGCCCAGCCCATCGCGTACGGCTCGCCGTACAGGTGTATCTCCCAGACGCCACGCTCCCGCCCCATCCAGCTCCCGCCGACGTACGCGCGCGTGCCCTTCACCTCGAGCGGCAGCTCCGCGCGAGCGCGCACCGCCGCATCGATGACCGGCGGATCGATCCGCGTCGCGCGGACGAACCCGGCGTATCCGATGCACAGGGCGATGACGAAGACGCCGCCGCCGATGAGCACGCGCCGCCCACGCGAGCGTCCGCGACCCTGGCCGAGCGTCGGCCGTCCAACGAGATCGGGGAGTGCGGAGTCGGCCACGAACCCCTTGTATGGCATGCGTGTGCGTCGCGGCAAGCGACGGCGGTATGCTGCGCGCGCATGGAGAAGACGTACCGGCTCGCTGCCGACCAGGTCGAGAAGCTCATCAAACCGATGGGGGGCTGCGTCGCGAGCGATCGCATCACCGTCGATGGCGCGCGTGTGGGCTCGATGGTGCGCATGCCGCCGGACAGCTCGCGCGACAGCGGCTGGCAATTCTTTGCGGGCGACGAGACGGACGCGCACTTCGACGATGGCGCTGCGCACGCCGTGTTCGACGTGAACACGATCTGCAACTACGACCGCGACATCATTCCCTTCCTGTACGCGCTCCCGGGCTCGGTCTTCGAGCGGGACGCGACGGGGCTCTTCGTCGAGGCCGAGGACTCGCGACCCGATCCGGAGGAAAGTGACGCGCCTGCTGGCGTGCAGGTGGTGCGCGGCCTGTTTCCCATCGGCGATGGCTGGTCGATCTTCTTGCCCACGCCATTCCGTCAGCGAGTGGACGCGTGGAAGGGACTCGGCGCGGCCGGGTCCCTTCCTGCGCGGGAAAGCCGGGACCCCCTTGGGGTGCTGGAAAAGATGAACCCTCGCGTCGTGCTGTGGCGGCCCGGCCTCACGCTGTTCGTCGAGTCGCGTGGCACGCGTGGCGCGATCCGCGAGGCTCGCGAGGCCGAGCACAATGCGTCGATCCCCGAGCGCGCTTTCGATCGCGCCCGCGAGGATCGCGACGACCTCACGCTGCTGTCGTTCCGCTACCGGCCCGAGGACTCCGACGCGATGGCGCCGGTTTACGTCGCTTGCCTGGTCGGTGCGAGCGGTGACGTCGAAGTGAGCTGCTACTTCGATCGAGAGGACGAGCTGCCGGCCGCGATCGGTATCGTGAGAACGGTCCGACCCGTCGGGCTGGCCTGAGGCTCTGCGCGGTCAGGCCTTCTCGACGAGCAGCGCGGCGTTCGAGCCGCCCTGACCGAACGAGGGGACGAGGACGGTGCGCACGTCTCGCTCGAGGGGCTGGGTCAGCACCGAGGGGTGGAGGGGGGAGCGTACGCCGAGGGTCGGCGGGATGAAGCCCGTCTCGCACGCGCGGATCGCAGCGACGATGCGGAGCATCGCCGACGCGGCAGACTCACCCGAGTGCCCGAGGATGGAGGAGATCGGCGGCAGCGTGCCGAGCGCTTGCTGGAGCGCGGACAGCTCGAGCTGATCGAGTCTCGTGCCATTGCCGCTACCCGCGACCCAGTCGATGGTGCGGTGTCGCGCGACGTCGGCGATGACGGCCACCGCGTCCTCGCTGGCGCGCCCCTCACCCCAGCCCACGCGCGGACGACCGTCGGAGCGCTCGGCGCGGTGGCGGAGCACCGCGCGGATGGTGGCGCCACGCTTCTCGGCGTCATCCAGCCGCTCGAGCACCAGTACTGTGGCCGACTCGCCGAGCGCGAGGCCGTTGCGATCGTGATCATAGGGCCGCATCGCGTCGCGTCCGAGACCGCCGAGCAAGCGGTACCCCTCGAGCATGAACTCGCTCAGCTCGTCGACGGCGCCGGTCACGATGGCATCGGCACGGCCGAGTGCGAGCGCGTCCATCGCCATGCCGAGGGCCATGAGTGGCGAGGCGTCCTTGTGGTTGATGGTCGAGTTGACGCCGCGCAGCTGGCACTCGAGCGCGAGGAGGCCGGCCGCTGCGTTCATCACCGACGTGGGAAAGAGCAGGGGAGATGCCGCGGCGGGACCCCCGTCGAGGTAGCCGATGAGAAACTCCATCGTCTGGTCGAACGTGCCGAGGCCGGTGCCGAGCACCGCGCCGACGCGGCCCGAGTCGAGCCCGAGCGCCGTTGCAGGGTTCTTCAGCGCCGCGAGCGTCGCTTCCGGCAGTGCCTCGCCCTCGACCGAGAGCCCCGCCGCCTGAGCAAGGGCCTGCTTCGCGGCCACGAATGTCATCTGCACGAGGCGCGGCGTGCGACGCAGCGCCGGGCCCGTGGTCCAGCGCCGCGAATGAAACTCGCCCACGGGTGCGCGAAGCCAGCCGTCCTCGCCGGCGACGATGCCGGTCCGGCCCTCGCGGAGCGCGGACCAGAAGCCGTGCTCGTCGACGCCGATGGGTGAGACGACGCCGACGCCGGTGACGGCGATGGGGATGGAGTCGATCACGGCGTCAGTGGACGTTCTTCAACAGTCCGAGCAGCGCGCCCGGCTCGATGACGCTGCGCACGCGCTCGACGACCTTGCCGCTCGAGTCGATGAGCACGATCGTGGGCAACGTCTTCGCGTCGAACTTCTGCTGGCGGGCGACCACGTCGGGATCCTCGTCCTTCGTGTTGTCCACCTTCACCAGCGTGAAGCGTGCCATCTCCGCAGCGACGGCGGGGTCGCTGAACGTCTTCACGTCGAGCTCTTTGCAGGGGATACACCAGTCCGCGTAGAAGTCGAGGAGCGCGGGCCCGCCGCCGCGCTCGGCCTGCGCGACGCCAGCGCCGTCGTGCAGCCACACGAGTTGCGTCTCGCGCGGCGTCAGCGCGTGGAGGATGAGCTGCCAGCCGCCCACGACGACGAGCGCGATGCCGAGCGTCTTGCGCAGCTTCTCCACGGCGCCGGTGTGGTGGAACGACAGGTGGATGCCACCGAGCAGCACCCCCACGACTACAAGGGCGACGCCGATGCCGAGCGCGCGGGGGGTGGCCGACGCGAAGCGCCCGAGCTGCGGCAGCACGGGGCGCAGGAAGTACAGCGCCGCGAGCACCATGCAGACGCCGAAGATCCCCTTCACGGCCTCCATCCACGCACCGGACTTCGGCAGGCGCACCGCGAATGCGGCGATGAAGAAGAACAGCATTCCCATGCCGAGCGCGTACACATAGAGGAGGCCGGCGCCGAGAGCGACCGAGCGCGTGGTGGCGATGTACGTGAGGATGGAGAGCAGCACCGGGCCCGTGCACGGCGCCGCGACGATGCCGCCGACGAGGCCCATCGCGAACGCACCACCCCAGCCCTTGCCGCCCACCGTGTTGAGGCGCTGCGCGAGCTCGGGCGGAAGCTGCATCTCGAAGGCGCCGAACATGGACGAAGCCATGATCAGGAAGAGCGTGGCGATGGGGACGACGACCCAGGGGTTTGCGAGCTGCGTGCCGAAACCCTTGCCGGCCAGCGCGACGGTCACCCCGAGCGCCGCGTACATGGCACCCATGCCGTTGACGTATGCGGCCGCCAGCGCCATCGCCTTGCCGCGGCTCACCGCCTCGTCGCGAGCACCAAAGAGGCTCACCGTGATGGGGATGAGCGGGTACACACACGGGGTGAGGCTCGTGAGGAACCCGCCGACGAACGCGGTGACGAATGCGAACAGGAGCCCGTGCGAGAGGATGTCCGTGCCGTTCACGATCGGATTATATACGGGCCTTGCGGGCACCGGGGATTCTCGGTAGTACGCGAGGGGTGAAGTCGCTTTCGCCCGAGCACATTGCCGCCATCGCACCCTATCAGCCGGGCAAGCCCATCGACGAGCTGCGTCGAGAGCTCGGCGCAGCGTGGCCGGCAGAGGGCGCCGTGAAGCTCGCGTCCAACGAGAACCCACTCGGTGTCTCGCCGTTCGCGCTCGCCGCGATGGCGAAGGCAGCAGCGCACGTCTCGCGCTATCCCGACGCGGGCAGCTTCGAGCTGCGCGACAAGCTCGCACGCCACCACCGCATCGATCGCGAACAGATCATCGTCGGCTCGGGCTCGAACGAGCTCATCAACCTCGCAGTGCAGGTGTTCTGCGACGACGGTGACGCGGTGCTCACGCCGCACCACCAGTTCCTGTGCTACCGCCTCGCAACCGAGACGTTCGCGCGCACGCTGCAGCTCGCCGACAACGCGCCCGGTTTCCAGATCTCCGTCGACGCGCTGCTGGCCGCCGTGACGCCTGCGACGAAGGTCGTGTTCCTCGCCAATCCGAACAACCCGACGGGCGCATACGTGCCGTCGGCGGAGGTAGAGCGGCTCGTGCGGCAGCTTCCGCAAGAGATCGTGCTCGTGCTCGACGAGGCGTACGTGGAGTACTGCGACGCGCCCGACTACAGGGACGCGCTCCCGCTGCTCGGCGTGCGCGATCGCCTCGTCCTCCTGCGCACCTTCTCCAAGATCCACGGGCTCGCGGGGCTGCGCATCGGCTACGGGCTGTCGCACAAGCCGCTCGTGGAGCTCATGAACCGGGTGCGCCTGCCGTTCAACGTCGGCTCGGTCGCGCAGGCCGGCGCGATGGCGGCGCTCGACGATGTCGGCCACATCTCGGCGGCGCGCCAGCTCAACTCGGTCGAGCGCGTGCGCGTGGCGGCGGAGCTCGCGCGCAGCGGCTTCACGCTCTTCCCGTCGCAGGGCAACTTCGTGCTGGTCGAGGTTCCTGCGCCGTTCACCGGCGCATCCCTCTACGACGCGCTTTTGCAGCGCGGGGTCATCGTGAGGCCGCTCGCGCCATACCGCCTGCTCCAGCACGTCCGCATCAGCATCGGGACGGAGGCCGAGAACGACCGCCTGCTCGACGAGCTCGACGTCGTCCTCCAGCCTCGCACGGCGGCGGTCCGCTGAAGCGCACAACCGTCATCGCGCTCGCCGTGGCGCTGACGTCGTGCGGCGGCACGCTGCCTGCGTCTGCGGTACCGCGACCCTTCGGCGAGGACCTCGTCGCGATAGTCCCCACGGGTGCGGAGCTCGTGCTCGACGTGGAT
>JAYTLP010000532.1:0-9790 GCA_043729375.1 Myxococcales bacterium | reverse complement strand
TGTTGCTGTTGTCGGTATTCATTTCGTTGGTTCTCATCGTCATCTTGCATTCTCCTCGGGTCTGTCGAACTGCGAGCGTCCGGCTTGCGCAATCACCGTGCCTTCCTCGACGCGCGGCCACCTCGCCTCAACTGGGGCGACGGCGCCAGTCGCGATACGCGTGACGGAGCGCGCCTCCATCACATCCGATTCCGCGCGCTCGAGACAGCAAAGGCAGCTCTGGGCGTGGCCGGTCTCGGCAAGTTCCAATACAGACCGCCGGGCGGCGAGAGCTGGTGCGACGTGCTGCTGCGCAGCCCTCGATCCGCCTTGACCTAAAAACTACCCGACGATAGAACCATTGCGTACGCCTTGCGGGTGTAACTCAGTTGGTAGAGTACGTGCTTCCCAAGCACGCTGTCGCCGGTTCGAGCCCGGTCGCCCGCTCTTCGAAGTGTTCTGAATCAGGCCGCTTTTCCCGACGGTGGAGAGGCGGCCTTTTTGTCTTGGCAGACCTCACCACCAAGAACACCACCTGACGAGTGGAGCCATGGGACGGAAGAGCAAGCATCCGGCAGACGTCCGGGACCGGTCGGTCCGCTTGAAGTTCGAGCAGGCGTCGGCGCACGGGTCGCAGCGGGGGCAGTCGTGGCCATCGCGCCGGCGGGTGCGGCGCACCGAGCGTGATGCGGGAACACGCCCCGGCGTCACGACGAGCGTGCAAGCGCGCTCGAAAGCGCTCGAGCGAGAGTCCCGGGCCGTCATCGGCTGGCGAGTCTCGAGCTCGCTCCGGACGGACCTCGCCCTCGATGCCCTCGAGCAGGCCCTGCACGCCAGGCCAGCGACGGCCGGGCTCGTCCACCACGGCGATCGCGGGGTGCATCACGTCGAGATCAGGTACACGAAACGCTTGGCAGCCGCGGGCATCGCACGCTCGGTCAGCAGCGTCGGCGACTCGTACGACGACGCGCTCGCGATACGCGACGCTGGAACGGCTCGACTGGTTCGACAACCGGCATCTGCTCGGCCCCATCGGTCACGTACTGCCAGCGGAGTACGAGGCGAAGGGATATCAAGATCACGCTCGTCGAGGGTCGGTGCACATCAGGCGCGTGACGCGCGTTGGTTTCTCTTCACGCGAACCGCGTGTCGCACCCCGGGCGCGGGCTACGCCTTCGGCTTCATCGCTTCGGCGACCACCTTCTCGATGCCGTCGAGCATGTCCATGATCTCCGCGTAGGCGGCGCGCTGGATCTGCTGCGCATGCGGGTTCGATCCGAGCGGCTTGCCGTCGTGCGTGACGACATTCTTCGCGATCGGATACTTCAGCGGCTCGCCGTCCCACACCCACTTTGCGACGACCGTCTTCATGCCGGCAACGGTGTCCTTGACCGTCTTCGAGCCGTCGAAGACTTTTCGCAGCTCGTCGTGGAACTCCGCCTGGTGCTCGGTCAGCTCGAAGCCGGTCTTCTTGTCGAACACCGCGCCCGTGTGGCCCTGCGGGATGAGCGCCTTGCCACCCTTGTCCACGACACCCCACTTGCTCGGCTTGAACAGGATGAGGTCCGTCGGGCTGCGCATCTTGTCCTGAAGCTCGACCCAGGCCACGCCCTCCTTCGTGGAGTGCGCACGTTCGATGACCTTCGGGATGTAGTTCGATGGGATCCACTCGTGCTTGCCGGCATCGGCATCACGAAACTTGTTCTCGACCCACTTTGAATCGTCCTTGTCCATCCAGAGCTGCTTGAACTGCGTGAGCGTCACCTTGCCCTTCTCGGTCTGCACGTAGCCCTTCGTCGACATCGTGGTCATGAAGTCGACGATCCCACCCGTCTTGCCCGCGTGGTGATAGACGGCAGCCTTCACCTCGTCGAATGTCTTCGGATCGCCGACGACGCGTGGAGCCCGCGTCTTGTGCAGTGGAGCCGTCGCTGGCCTTGCAGCGGCGCTCGGAACGACGAACGAGAACGACGCGATTCCGACAATTAGAACGAGGTTCCGCAGCACGGGTGCTCCTTCGGTGATCTATCAGGACTGTCGAGTGGCAAGGCGCTCGTATTATCTGGTGGCAGGTTCGAGGAAATCCTTGATGACGAAGATTGGACCGTTGCCACCCGGGTCCGGCTTGACCGAGCTGGTCGCGAGCCGGAACACGGCGCTCGTCGGGTACGCCTCGCGGAACATGCGGACGTTGGCGAGCTCGTTGTCGAACACCGCGACTGGCTTGCCGAGCTTCAGGATCGCCGGCGTCGCGCTGCGCTTCCAGTCGACGGTCTTCACCTTTCGGTCGGGGTTGAGCATGAGGTGCGCGTCCGCTCCGAGCGGAAGCCCTGCGTCCTTCAAGGCCGCGGTCGTCTTGGCGAGCTCCGACGTGTTGCGACCGGTCAGGTAAACGATCGTCGCGCCCGCCGCCGAGAGCGCGCGCACGAACGGCACGGCGCCAGGCTCCGGCGTGTTCGCGAGCGCCTTCGGCGTGAACGGCCCGTTGTGCAGCAGCGTGTCGTCGATGTCGAAGACCGCGACGGGGCGCTTGCCCGCCGCTGCCAGCGCGCGGACCTCCCTCTGCACAGCCGCCAGCTTCTGGGCAGCCGCAGCGGGCGCGAGCGGCACCTTGAGTGTCGAGTCCACCGGTCGCGCGGTGGCAGCGCTCGCCGGCATCGACAGCAGGCCGAGGGAGCAGGCGAAGAGAGAGGAGCGCACCAGGTCGTTGACGTTCATGCGCGGGCTGAGGTGCAGCGTACGAGCCGATTTACTTCATCGATGTCGACGCGGAGAGTCCGGCGCAAATTAGCTAAAATCCTCATGAAATTGGACTGTTGAGAAAACTAATCGAAAAACAATCGCTCATCTGAAACATACCGATGGTGTCTGCGGATGCGCTTTCCGGGTTGCAGTGGTGACGAGGCTAGCCGCTTGCGATTCGATCGGTGCGGCGACCATCGACGGCGTGTCGTGTACGCCCGGCCGTGGCCGCCTGTTGCGGAGGCGAGCAGCGCAATTGCCCCGACGGCGAAGGCGGTCGATCGCAGACTCCGACGCGTCACCTGGGTGCCATCGTCAGCGGAGCACCTGGTTCCACCGGTCCGAGCCGATTGTGACGATTCCGACACTGACGAGAAATGCTTCACGAGCGCGGACCCCGGGTCCCGCGCACTCCCGGCTGGGCTTTTCTCACGCATTATGGAGGTCGCTACGGGCCTCGGGGAGCCGCGTCGTCGCGAGCGCGCCCGCTGTCGGCCTCGCCGGTCGGCGACGACGCGGAGATGTCTAGCGCTGGTGATTCGATGTCGAGCTCCACCGACCTTGGTCGAGCAATGACCGGACGCCGAGCAGCCGGACCTTGCCGTGGCGGCAGTTCAGCCCGGGGGGGGGTGACTGCAATTACGACCAGGCAGGGTCTGCTGCAGCGGCCACTGCGTGCACTCCACGAACAGGTGAAAGGCCTACTGGATGTTGAAACTCGTGTTCTGCATCGGCGCCACGTAGACGTAGCCCGACTTCGAACCGAACGGCACGTCGTAGCCGAGCAGCACGGTCACCGCACCGGTCACGCCCTGGCCGCTCGTCGGCACTGGCTGCATGTACTTCGGACCGCAGACACAGTCGCTGGTGAACTTGAATCCGTTGTAGAAATCCGTCGCGACGAGGACCTCCTTCGGGTTGGAGACCGCCTGACCTGCCGGCTGCGTCGTGCCGGTGCACGCGGCACCTGCGGTGGCGCCGGCCGACGAGGGGATGAGGCCGAACCCGAACTGCTTGCACGTGCCGCTCGTCGACGCGTACTCCGGCGGCGACCAGTCGAACATCGTCAATTTGTCGGTGATCGTCGCATTCGCGATCTGGAAGTAGTAGGCGGCGATCGGCTTGCCGGTGCTCGCCATCGTGGTGCCGCGCTCGAAGTCCGTCTGCGCGAGGGCCGCAGGCGCCGGGATCGTCCCTGCACCCGAGTCCGTGTAGTCGTCGAGGTAGAACTCCTCGAAGCCGCCGTTGGCGGCGGACGACTTGATGTACGTGCCCTTCAGCGTGACCGAGTGCGCAGGGGCCGTGGCCGATGCGGTTGCGAACGCGGCGCAGGGGTGGGTCGTGCTCGCAGACGAGCAGACCACTCGAACGGCCGAGTAATCCCCGCCAGCGGCGTCCTGCACGTAGAACTTGACGACTTTCTTCGCCGACGAGTTGACCGCGATCGTGACGACGGCGTCGAGCTCGTGGCATCCGCTCGCGCCCTGCCGCATGGTCGAGATGGTGCTGGTCGTGTAGACGCCAGCACATCCTGTCGCGGCGTTCATATCGCCGCCCGGTGTGACCGACATGTCTCCAGCGCTCGACTGCGCGAGGTCCTGGGTCGAGGCGTGTGACAGGTCGACCGTCGAGGTGGAGGTGCTGCCACCGCCGCACGCGGTGACGAACAGAGATGAAAGTGCAAAGCTACCGATTGCTTTTTTCACGAGGAACTCCTGATCCAGTGGACACGTGTAGATGTCGTGTCGTCGAAGATTCTTCACGGAGACACGAAGCACGGATCAAAAATGGAGGCCGTTGCCGACGCCGCAGCGGCGTCTCGCTTCTGCGGAGGGCGCTGACGATCGACGACCGCAGCGCACAGCGACCCGCTCCTCGGCAGTGTTTCCGTGGAGCCGCACGTTCGAGCGCGGCGACCAGACGATCGACGTCTGGCTCGCCTGCAGGAGCGCGTGGTCGGCGGCTCGCAGGCCGACGGCGTGGATGAACGCGCTCGTCGACCCCGTGAGGACCTGACCACCATTCGCCGTCGAGGCGGTGCACGAGACCTCGTTGTTCGCGACGTGATCCACGCCTCGTCGGGCAGTCGATCGTCGTCGCGCCGGCCTCCGACGCGCTGCAGTTGCAGGCGACGCAGGTGATCTCGCCCGCTCCGTCGACGGCGACCTGTCCGGCGCGCAGCGTCTGGCCCGGCACGATGAGGGTCCCGGTGACCAGGTACCCGGCGCCCCCCGGCGTGACCGCGCACGTGCCGGGGACCTCGCCACGATGCCCTCGACCACGCTTGTCGCCAGTCGGCACGGGGCGGGCCGGCAGGCCCTCGAGCCTCCGGATCAACCGGACAAGGAAGGCGTGCGCACAGGCTGCGCTCACGCCGGGCGCGCATGACGCTCCCGCGACTCGATGTCGCTGAATGGTTTCGACTCTTCGAGACATCAACCGACATGAACGCGGCGCTGCGCATGGTCGGTGAGGTGCTCGTACGGCTCTGCTTCCTGGCCTCGGCGGGCTGCGCCAGCGATGGGCTCGTCACGCCGATGGGGGACGGCTCCGTGAAGCGCCTCGTCTTCGGTGCGATCTCGGACTACGGCGTGAACGACAAGGACGAGCGGAGCGTGGCCGATCTGGTCCGAGGCTGGAGTCCCGCCTTTCTCGTCACGCTCGGAGACAACAACTATGCATCCGGGCTTGCGAGCACCATCGACGAGAACATCGGGAAGTACTTCGGAGATTTCATCGGGGGGTACAAGGGCGACCACGGCCCGGGGGCGGTGACCAATCGCTTCTGGCCGAGCGTGGGCAACCACGACTGGTACTCGCTGCCGACGGGCTCGATGCAGCCGTATCTCGACTACTTTCCAGCGTTGCCGAACAACGGACGCTATTACGATTTCGTCGTCGGAAACGTCCATTTCTTCAGCATGGACTCCGACCTGCACGAACCGGATGGCCGGACGGCGACGTCGGTGCAGGCGCTGTGGCTTCGAGATCGGCTGCAGGCAGCGACCGAATGTTTCAAGGTCGTTTACTTTCATCACCCGCCGTACAGCTCGGGGGAGGCGACGTACACCGTCGCGGACATGCAGTGGCCGTTTCTCGCCTGGGGCGCGGACGTGGTGCTGACGGGACACCAGCACCAGTACGAGCGTCTCGTCGTCGACGGCATGACGTACGTCGTGGCGGGACTCGGCGGCGCGAAGAACCGTTTTGCCTTCTTCGCCACGCAGCCGGGCTCGATCGTGCGCTACAACGCGGGCTTCGGTGCGTTGCGTGCGGAGGTGACCGCCGACAACCTGTCGTTCGAGTTCCGCGACACCACCGACCGGGTCGTCGACGCGTTCGCGTTCGCAAAGGCGTGCCCGTGAGCCGGCACCGCGCGGCTCACGCCGGACGCGACGACGGAAGCCTGTGCCAGCTGACGAGCATCACGCCGCTGTCCTCGAGCCGCGCTCGGAGACCCGGGCATGCTCGATCACGTCCGCACATCGCCGCCGAAGGCGCGACCGCGAACGCTGATCGTCGAACACCTCGGCAAGCGGCCTCAGGTGAGCTGGATAGCTCGATCACCGACGATAAAGCGAGTCGCTTCGAAACCGATCGCCCGCTCCACCCGGAACCAGGCCGCTTTTTCCGATCCGGAGAGGGCGGCCTTCTTTTGTCGGGTGGTGCGTCAGGCTCGCCCCTTGACCGGCAAGGTGAAGGTGACGGCGCTGCCCTTGCCGAGCTCGCTCTCCGCCCACATGTTCCCGCCGTGCGCCTCGACGATGTTCTTCGAGATGTGCAGGCCGAGGCCGAGCCCGCCGCGCTTCTTGCTCAGCTGCCGATGGCGCTCGAACACGAGCTCGAGAGCGTCGGCCGGGATGCCGATCCCGGTGTCGGTCACACAGAATCGCAGCTCGTCTTTCACGAGGCTCACGGCGATCGTGATGTGACCGTCGGCCTTCGTGAACTTGATCGCGTTGCTCACGACGTTGGCCAGCACCTGCAGCAGTCGGCCTCCATCCAGCGAGAGCTCCACGTCGGTCCCCGCGCCGATCTTCGTCTCGAGGGACAGCCCTTTGAGCGTTGCGACCGGCAGGAACACGTCGACCGTCTCGGCAACGAGCGCCGCGGGAAGAGTCGGTTCCGGGAGGACGGCGAGCTTGCCGGTCTCGATGCTGGCGACATCCAGTAGATCGTTCACCAGCCGATTCATGCGAGACAGTTGCCGCTTGTTGAGGAGCACGTGCGAACGCACGGACTCGCCCGTTTTGCCCCGAGGCGCGCTCTGGACCAGCAGCTCCACACTCAGGCCGAGTGCGCTCAACATGCCGCGCAGATCGTGGCAAACGGTCGACAGCAGATCGTCGCGCGTGGAGACCACCTCGTCTGCGTGCTCTCTCTCGTCCACGAGGTTCTGATCGGTGGCTTCTCTTTCCGTGACGAGAAAGTCTTCCAGGTAGCGTTTGCGCTCCCTGCGCTCGGTCTTCAGGCCCGCATCGGCTGCGCATCGTTCTGCCGCGACCTTGGCATCGGCGACGTCCCGGCTGGCCGCGGGCGTATCGGCCGTGAGCTCGTCCGCGCGCGCTCGCGCGTGCGCGACGACATCATCGGCTCGCTCGCGTGCGAGTCGCAGGACGGCGTCGGCGCGTTCTTCCACGAGGGCCATGGAGGCATCGCTGCCGTCGCGCTCGGCCTGCAAGCTCTCGTCGGTCTGCTCGCGCGTGGAGTGCGGAGGCTTTGCGTCGCGGGATGTCATGGAGGTGCCATAGCACTTCTGCGCGCTGCTGCAGCGATCAGTGGCTCGACGGAGCACGTCGAGCCTCCGACGGCAGGCGCACCCGTGGCGGCTTCGCACCGGCGGCGAGCTTCTCGACCATACGATCTATTATCGACGCCGAGCTCCTCGGGCCTGTAGAGAATCGAGAGCTTGTGCGCTTCCGGGAAGAGGTCGTCCCCCTCTTCTGCAACGTGGTGCTCGACGGCCTCCATCAGCACCGTGAGCTCCGCCTCCTACATCTCGCCCGTCGCAGGCAACGCGATGACGTCGGTTTTGATGCGCTTGCAGGCGTGGTCCTCCTCGACTACCTCGAGCAGCACATCCCTGGTCTTCGCGCCGTACACGGCGGGGTAGGAGATCTTTTCCTCGATCGCCCAGTGCACCGCGAGCGCATCTGCGATCTGCTCGAAGAGCTTCATGCGCTGCGCCACCGTGGTGGCTTTTTCTACCCTGTCGAACAGCGCTTCCACTTCCTTGTGCTGCGGCACCACGACTGCCGGATGCCCGCCGGCAAGGTGGCGTTCCAGCGCCGCATCGAGCCAGAAGGACGACCGCGAGCGGAGCCGCGTCGCCGGGTTCGAAGAGCACCTGATGAAGCCGATCGGCGTGACGCAGCTTCGCCGGATCCTCGCCTCCGCAACCCCTCGTGGCTCCTCCACGCAGTTCGGCTATCGTGCGCGGCATGCGCGGCACCGCCCATTCGCTCGACGACAACACGGCGGTCCGGCTGTACGCGGTGATCCTCTCGCTGCTGCACACGCTCACCGGCATCGCGTGGCTGACCTACCGGCACATCCCGAAGCTCGCGACGAGCCCGCGCGCAATCTGCTGGCCGCTCTTTCCCGGCTGCGCGAGCTGGCGCAATCACTTCGACGCGCATCACGTCATGGCGGCGCTGGTCGTGTACATGGCGCTGGGACTGGTGGCCGCAACGCTCTTCGCCCTGCGACGCAGGCGCCCGGGGCAGGTCGTGCTCGTCGTGACCGCGCTGCTCGGCGCGGCGCTCTACGCGCTCGACTACCGGCTGCGCTTCAACCAGATCTACATGTTCAGCTGGGCCATGGTCGTGTTCCTGCTCGTGCGCGACAAGCTCGTCGCGCTGCAGGCCCTCGTCGCGGCTTTCTACTTCTGGGCGGGCACGCTGAAGCTCAACCACGAGTGGGTCAGCGGCGCCGCGGTGTACGCGAAGCCCTGGCTCGTGCCGCCGTCGCTGGTGCCCACCTCCTGCGTGTACGTGCTGGTGCTCGAGCTCGTGCTCGTCTGGGGACTCTTCTCGACCCGCTCACGCGTGCGCTGGCTGGTGTACGCGCAGCTCGTGCTCTTCCACGTCGTCTCGTTCGGGGTCGTCGGCTACTTCTATCCGCTGCTCATGCTCGGCCTCGGCGCGGTGTATCCGCTCGGCTGGCTGAGCAACCAGGCACTCGCGGTGCATCCCTCTTAGCTGCCCCGCGGGTCCGTCCTCGCCACCGTCGGGGTGTTCTCGCTGTTCCAGCTCGTACCGCACCTGTATCCCGGCGATACTGCGATCACCGGCGAGGGTCGGCTCTTCGCGCTGCACATGTTCGACGCGCGCATCGAGTGCGCCGGGGGCGCCACGCTCTTCGCGCCCGACGGGAGCACCGAGTTCCGCGCGCTCATCGACGATACGGCCGACCTGCGCACGCGCTGCGACCCGCTCGGGCTGTATGGAACGGCACGCTGGCGGTGCCACGAGCTGGCGCAACGAGGTGACTCGCGCAGGCTCGATGTCTCCGTCGCCGCGCGGCGTACCACCGACGGTATTTTTCATCCGCTGATGAAGGTCCAGGATTTCTGCAACGCAGAGCTCATTTATTCGCCTCGGCGCCACAATGCGTGGATCGCCACCTATTAGTGTACGATTTCGCCCCGCCAACATGGCGGACACACCCTGGGAGGGGCGATGACGAAAGTACCAATGCGAGCAGCAATCGGAGTGGGTTTGGTCTGGATGGCGCTGTTCACGGTCGGCTGCGGTGGCAGTGACACGAAGAACACGACCGATGGCGGCACCACCATCGTGACCGTCTGCACGGCAGACGCGAAGTCGTGCCTGAACAGCAACGTCGCGACTCAGTGCGCGTCGGACGGCAAGTCGCTCGTCGCGTACTCGTGCAACTCGGGTGACGTCTGCAAGGACGGCGCGTGCGTCGTCGATCCGGCGGTCGCGTGCACGGCCGCCGCGAACACCTGCACGGACGCCTCGACCGCTCTCCGCTGCTCGGCCACGGGCAAGGGCTTCGATGTCGTCACCTGCCCGAAGAACACGGCGTGCATCGACCACGGCATCTG
>JAYTLP010000531.1:0-6623 GCA_043729375.1 Myxococcales bacterium | reverse complement strand
TCGGCGTTCTGGTCGAGGCACCGGACGAGGCGCTCCACCACGTCCGGGCTGACGAGCAAGTCCGCGGAGCAGAGGCAGACGGCGTCGACGCCGGGATGGTTGTGCTCGAGGTAGGTGTTGATGGCCGCGACCTTGCCTCGACGCGCAGGCTCCTCGATGAGCCGAACCTTCACACCTGGACGACGCGCGCGATCTCGCACGATGGCCGCCGTGTCGTCGGTGCAGCCACTCGCGACGACGACGATTTCGACGATCTGCGCGCGCCGGGTGACCTGCGCGCGCAGGGAGTCGATGAGGTGACCGATGTTCCGGCCCTCGTTGAACGCAGGCACTGCGACCGAGACCTTCATCATGACGTGCTCTCTAAGCCAATCGGACAGGCGCGGGACCCCGGGGCGGCGATCCGCCCTCGGGAGAAAAATCCCGTACCCGGTAACACCAAGCAATGCGCGGAACCTACCCATCTTCGCCGGGAGGTGTCAATAAAACCAAGCGGTGTCCACTACATATCGCGGTGATTTGTCGCACTTGAATGTGGGCAAAGCATTTTCGTCCGACAGTCGCGAACCCTATGATCTCCTGCGCCCTCCCATCCATGCCCACGACGCTGCTGCGCTTCTTCCTCTTCCTGCTGCTCACGCTGTCGGGTGTTGCCCGGGCCGAGCGCGTGAGGCATACGCTCGTCGAGCTGCCGCGCGAGCAGCTCGTGACCCTAGCGCCGCTGCTCCGGGGTGGAGACTTTGCGCTCCTCGAGAGCGACGCGCGCGGCTGGGAGAAGCAGATCACCACGCTGACCCTCGTGAAGGCGCCACCCGAGGTCGTTCGCGAGGTCGTGATCCACCCCGAGAAATACCAGGACTTCACGCGCAACATGGCGGGTCGCTCCGTGAAGCACAACGCGGATGGCAGCTTCGACCACACGTGGAAGCTGTCGTACTCTGTGGCCTCGTTCCAGGGCGTGAACCGCTACGTGCTCCTTGCGAAGAAGCCAGGGGAGGCGGCGGGTGCCGTCGAGATGTTCGACCCCACGGGCGGTAGCACGTATCGCTGGGAGTTCCTGCCTGCAGCGGCCGGCGGCGGCACCATCGTCGTCGTCTACGGCTACACCGATGTTCGGCACTCCGGCGGCATCATCGACAAGCTGCTGTCGCGCGCCGAGACGCTCGAGCACGGCCTTGCGCTCATAACGCAGATGTCGCTGCACCGTGCCATGTCCGCCGAGGCGGAGCGCAAGCACGCAGCGTTTCCGCCGTACGTCTCCGCGCCCACCGGAACGCCGGCCACGAGCTATCGCTTCATGCTCGACCGCGGGCTGCTCGCGATCCTGCGCCACCAGGGTGACCACCTCGTCGATTTCAGCCTGATCGAGCGCAGCACCGCGCCTGCCGCCAGCCTCGTCGACGAGCTCGCTCACCCCGAGCGCTGGACGTACGTGCCTTCGCTCTCGCACCTGTCGCAGAAGGATGCGAAGGACGGCATGAGCGTCGTGGAGCTCGAGCAGTCGCTGCCGCTCATGAGCTGGACCACCCGCTGGGGTGTGAAACCCTCGCAGGGCGGCGTCGACCTGTTCGGCCTCGACGGCGATCTGCGCGGCTCGCGCTTGCGCTTCGATCTGCGGCCGGACCGTCACGCGGGCCGCGAGGACCAGCAGATCATCCTGCGGGCGCAGCTCGGCTACGATCGCGCCAGCATAGTGATGCGCGAGCTCTTCAAGATCGAGCCACTGTTCGAGGACGGCGTGAACGTGGGCCTCACGTTCGTGATTTTGAGAGCCGTCAAAGACACGGTGGAAAGCCGCACCGCCGCACACTGAGCCATATACAATCTGACCGCCGATGACCGCCTCTGCGCCGCCACTCTCGTATCACTCAGCCGGCACCTCGATGCCGGACACGAGCACCGCCTCCGCTGCGGGGATGACCGTCCTCGAGGGCGTGCTCGACGAGGAATCTGCGCCGGTGCTCGCCGCGCTGTCGAAGGCGCTCGCCACCGCACCCAGCATCGAGCTCGATGTGGGCGGTTTGCGCCGCATCAACTCTCTCGGCGTGCGCGCGTGGGTCGACTTCGTGCGCTCGCTCGGCGAGCGCCCCGTCACGTTCCGCCGATGCTCCCCATCGTTCGTCGACCAGCTCAACACCGTCAGCGACTTCCGCGGCGGCGCACGCGTCGCGAGCTTCCTCGCGCCCTACGTGTGCGAGACCTCGGGGAACGCCTTCTACGAAGAGCTCATCGTCGGCAAGGACGTGAGTCCCGGCAACTTCGCAGGGTTCGACCGGCGCCCGTGCAAGGAGTGTCCGGAGCCGCTCGTGTTCGACGATCTCCCCGAGCGCTACTTTCAATTTCTCAGCTTCGACTGAGCTTTCCAGCGGTGTTCGACTCGCACTGCCACCTCCACGACGATTCGGTCCGGAGCGACGTCGACGAGGTCGTTGCACGCGCGCGCGTGGCTGGCGTCACCGGCTACATGCTCGCCGGGGTTCACCCGGAAGGATGGCAGTACGAGGTGGAGATCGCGCGCGTACACCCCGAGGTCCGCATCGCGTACGGCGTGCATCCGCAGATCATGAGCGACGGAGCCCGCGGCATGGTGAACGCGCTCGAGACGGCGCTCGACGGCGGCCTGCCGCGACCGTCGGCCGTCGGCGAGATCGGGCTCGATGGCAGCGACGCCTATCTGGCCGCGCTCCCGCTGCAGGAGGTTCTCTTCGTCCGGCAGCTCGAGCTCGCGCGAGCCCACGACCTGCCCGTGCTGCTGCACGTGTTGAAAGCGCACCCGCAGGCGCTGGCGCTGCTGGCCGCGCACCCGGTGCGGGGCGTGCTGCACAGCTGCAGCGCGTCGGCCGAGCTGGTGCAGCGCTACCTCGCGCTCGGGCTGCACGTCTCGTTCGCAGGGACGGTCACGAACGCCAAGGCCCGACGGATCTGCGCGGCCGCGGCCTCCGTGCCAATCGACCGGCTACTCGTCGAGACGGACGCGCCGTTCCAGACGCCCGTCGCGCTCCGGCCCGCGCGCAACGAGCCCGCGTTCCTCGTTGAAATCGTGCGTGCCCTCGCGCAGATTCGGGGCACGAGCGAGGCCTCGGTCGCAGCCGCGACCACGCGCAACGCCGAGCGACTGTTCGCGTCGTAGAGAAAGCCGACCATGACCGCACCTGCCGAGAACGGCGAGACCCGGTATCGCCTCCACCGCCGCTTCGATCGCATGGGGCGCCTCGTCGGCGACGACGGTATGCAGCGGCTCTTCGATTCGCACGTCATGGTCATCGGACTGGGTGGCGTCGGCTCGTTCGCAGTGGAGTCGCTCGCGCGCTCGGGCATCGGCAAGCTCACGCTCGTCGATTTCGATCGCGTGTGCGTCACGAACACGAACCGGCAGCTCCAGGCGCTGCAGGGAAACGTGGGCAGGCAGAAGGCCGCGCTGCTCGCCGCCCGCGTGCGCCTCATCAACCCGCAGTCCCTGGCCGAAAGCGTCACGCAATTCTACAGCGCGCGCACCGCAGACGAGATCCTCGCGCGGCGCCCGCACTACATCGTCGACGCCATCGACAACGTCACTGCCAAGTGCCACCTCCTCGCCACATGCAAGGCGCGCGGCATCCCCATCGTCACGTGCCTCGGCGCAGCGGGCCGCTGGGATCCGACGAGCGTGCGCGTTGTCGATCTGGCGGACACCACCGTCGACCCGCTCGCCGACGCCGTCCGGCGTACGCTGCGCCGTAAGTACGCCTTCCCCGCGTGGAACACGGGTCCCTTCGGCATCCGCGCGGTGTATTCCGAAGAGCTGCCCGTGGAGCCGATCGATCTGCACTACGACGGCGCGGAGGGTTTTCGCTGCGTGTGCCCCGGCCCGAACGACCTGCACTCGTGCGAGGAGCGCCGCGTCATCTACGGCACCGCGAGCTTCGTCACGGGAACCTTCGGACTCGCCGCCGCGAGCGCAGTCGTCCGCGCATTGTCGGGGGCGTAGCGCCCGGCCACTCGAATTGCGATACAATCGAACCGAGCCTTGGAGCGGTTCGGCAAATACCTGCTGATGCAGCAGATCGCCGAGGGCGGGATGGGCGAGGTGTTCCTCGCGCGCCAGCGTGGCCTCGCGGACGTAGAGCGCATGGTCGTGCTGAAGCGCATCCGGCCGGCACTGCGTGAGGAGGCGAAGTTCCAGAGTCTCTTCCTTTCGGAAGCTCGCATCAGCGCGCGCCTCAACCACCCGAACGTCGTGCAGCTCTACGAGTTCGGCCGCATCGACGAGTCGTACTTCCTCACCTTCGAGCAGATCCGCGGGTTCGATCTCGCAAATCTGCGCAGGCGGCACCCGGACCCGTGGCCGCTAGACGTCACGCTCGAGCTCATCACGCAGGTGCTTGCCGGGCTCGCGCACGTCCATTCACTCACCGACTTCGACGGCAATCCGCTGGGCATCGTGCACCGCGACGTCTCGCTCCCCAACGTCATGGTGTCGACGGAAGGCGTCACCAAGCTGCTCGACTTCGGGGTCGCCCGCTCGTCGAACGGGCCCCGCGATCCGGAGCGCATGGTGCACGGCAAGTTCCCGTATCTCTCGCCGGAGCAGTGCAACTGCGAGCAGCTCGACGGCCGCAGCGACCTGTTCTCGCTCGGTTCGGTCCTCTACGAGCTCATCACCGGCACGGTGGCGTTCGCGCGCGCGACGCGGCAGGAGACGATGGCTGCCGTCCTGTTGCGAAATCCACCGCCGCCGTCGACGGTCCGTGCGGGCACGCCGCCTGTGGTCGACGAGCTCTGCGCGCGGGCGCTGCAGAAGGGCCGTGACCAGCGCTTCCGCAGCGCCGAGCACATGCAGGCGGAGGTCGAGCAGATCGCCCAGACCCTGGGCCTGCCGCGCGGTCCGCGTGTGCTGCAGCGCTTCATCGAGGCGGTCTCCGCCGAGCGACCGTCCGGCAACGTCGCGCGCGTGCCATCGGTCGTAACCGAGACGGTCACGCGCAGCCTTTTGCTCGTCGACGACGACGAGGAGAACCTGCAAGCGCTGCGTCGCACGTTCCGTTCGGCCTACAACCTCTTCTTCACGACGGACCCGCGCGAGGCGCTGAAGATCATTGCCGACAACGTCATCCACGTCGTTGTGAGCGACCAGCGCATGCCCGGCCTCACCGGCATCGAGCTGCTCCAGCAGGCGAGCCAGATCCGCCCGGGCGTGCTGAAGGTGATCACGTCTGCGCTGTCCGACTCCGCCACGCTGCTGTCCGCCATCAACGTCGCCGGGATTCATCGCTACGTCGTCAAGCCCTGGAAACCCGAGGAGCTTCGGACCATCGTCGACGACCTCGTGTCCGACAAGGCAGGCGCCCTTGCGCTGTCGTCGGAGCTCGCGCACACGTCGACCCAGGCTACAGCCACCTCGCGTCCACTCGCTCCGCTACCCGGGCTCGAGACGTCGCGCATCTCGCGCCAGGCCGTCGCCGTACATTCCGCGCAGAGGATCCCGCCGAGCGATCGAACGTCCATCGAGCAGGTCCCCCCGATGAGCAAGCGGCAGCAGCTCCGCCCGGAGCTCATGCGCGCGTACGGCCTGCACGGCCACGCTGCGGTCGTGATGGTCGGCCTCCGTCACGCCAACGCCGACCACGCCGATCAGGTTGCCGCGAGCCTGCAGAGCGTGCGCGGCGGCAGCGATGCCGTGGTGCGCATCAGCGATGACAAGCTCGTCCTGGTGATCGCGGGGGAGTCCGCCGCTGCGGTACGCGACAAGGTCGACGCCGCGCGCGCCCACGTCGAGGCAGCGCGCCGATCGGGCACGTTCCCGGACGTGCTGGCAGTCGCGACGCGCCTGCCAGACGACGCCGCCGACCCCGATGAGGCGTTGATGCGGGTCTCGACGTCCCTCGTGCTCGCCAGGAAAGCGTGGTCGTGATGAACGATACGGACCGCGCCGCGCTCACCTTGCTCATCGCCGACGACGAGCCCGAGAATGTCCGCGCGTATGCACGTGCGCTGCGTGGCTACGACGTGATGGAGGCCGTGCGCGGTGACGAGGCGCTGGCCCTCGTTGCAGAGCACCCCATCGACATCATCGTCACCGACCAGCGCATGCCCGGCGTGAGCGGCGCGTTGCTGCTCCAGCGGGCGCGTGCGGTGAACCCGATCGTGCGACGCATCGTCGTGTCGGCAACGGCAGTTCCCGAGGAGCTGCTCGAGGCGATCAACCGTGGCGAGGTCGAGCGCTACCTCGTCAAGCCCGTCGATGCCGACAAGCTGCGCGCGGTGGTGGACGAGCTCGCGGAGGAGTACGTGCGCCTGAAGGCGCAGCGGGTCCGCCTCGTCGAGCTTCAGGACCAGCTCCAGGCGCTGCGCCGGAACGGTGTCGGGCCGGACGAGGGCGAGCTGCTCGACCGGGTCGAACTCGAGCTTGTGCGCTGCAGCCGCTACCGCCGGCCGCTCACGTTGATGGTCTTCGACCCGGCGCCGCATGTGGACCTGCGGCGCGTCCGCGAGGTGCTGCGCGAGCTCGACATCGCGCTGCGTGTCGGCGCGCGTCTTCTCGTGGCGTTGCCGGAGAGTGACATAGACGGTGCGCGCATCGTGTGGGAGCGCCTGCGGCCGCTCGTGCCCGACAGCGTTCCGTTCTTCCGCTCGTGCCCGATGGA
>JAYTLP010000530.1:0-1776 GCA_043729375.1 Myxococcales bacterium | reverse complement strand
GGCCCGCGCTGACGGACGGTCGTGGGGTCGACGGCGGCGAGGCGGGCCACGGTGGTCGCGCTGGGTGGCATGGGCTGTTCCTTGTCTCGGATCATCGACCGGCGGCCGCGCCGCCCCGCGGCCTGCTCGCGGTGAAGGGTAGCCGCTGGCGTGCCGACTGGGCCACCGCCATCTTCGACACCCAGGCCGACATCTTGGCGATCTGCTTCGCGACGTCGGCCGCAGCGGCCTTGCCGGCGTCGGTCGCGAGCTCGGGGAGGGCGATGGCGCGGAGCTGCATGGCGACCCCTTCGAGCTTCTCGCGGTCGGGAGCGAGCGCCGCGGCGCGCTCGGCTGCGGCCTCCGCCTCGGCGGCCGCGGCCCGGCGCTGCTCGGCGGCTCGGACGTGCTCGACCTCGGCGGCCTCGATGTCGGCCCGTTCCTTCAGGGCGGCCGCGAGCTCGCGCTCACCACGCTCGACGTCGGCGCGCGCCTTCGCGGTCTCCTCGGCCGCGGCCTTGCGCTCGATGGCCAGGGCGGCGGCCTGCTCCGCGGCGACGCGGTCGGCCTCCGCCCTCACCACGCGAGCGGCCTCCGCAGCTGCCTCCCGGTCACGCGCAGCTTGCGCCTCGATCTCGGCCTTCTCCTTGGCGAGCCGCGCGTTCTCTTCGACCTGGGCGCGCTCGCGCTCGACGCGCGCAGCCTCGGCCTTCACCGCCTCCTGCCGCTTCGCTTCGCGCGCCTGAGCCGCGAGCTTCTCGGCCTCGATGCGCACGGCCTCGGCGACCTTCGCCGCCTCGAGCTTCGCCTCGTGCGCAGCGCGCGCGCCTTCGAGGGTGAGCGCCCACGTCTCCTCGTCGGTCTCGCCGAGGTTCGCGTAGACGGCGGGATCGGCGCCGTACGCGCGGAGCGCTTCCTCACGCGCCGACTTCAGCGCGCCCTTCCGAGCCTCCTCGACGCGATCGGCGAACGTCTCCTGCTCGAGGAGGTGCGCCTCGATGGGCACGATGAGCGCGTCGAGGACCGCCTTGATCCCGTCGATCGCCTTGCCCTTGCGGGTGCTGTCCTCCTTCAGGCGCTTCCGCGCGTGCTCGGCCTTCACGCGGATGTCGCGCAGCGCGAGCCGCGACTCGCGCGCCATCTTCATCTCGCGCTTCTGGTCGATGCTCGTGACGTTGATGAGGCGTGCCGACGCGGCCCACGTCTCGGCGCTCGCGAACATCTCATCGAACGCAGAGCGGATCGCGAGCGCGCTCTCGGGCTCGAGGCCGGTCACGGCGAGCGCCATGCGGTCGGTGGTGGGGATCTCGGTCGTCGTCGTGGCCATCGCTGCGTTCATGCTTCGCTCCCTTTGCTGGTCTTCGGAATCACACGGACGAGCGTGATGCTGCCGTCGGGCTGCCGGACCGCCACGATGCGTCCGTCCCCGCGGCGCAGTCGCCCGCCTCGCTTCGCGTTGTCGCAGGGCTTGCACCGCGCCTGCCGGTCGTCCTCGCCGCGACGCAGTCGATAGAAGCTGTCGACCGGCAGCTCGCGCTTGCAGTCGATGCACCGCTTCGTGGTCGCCGGCGGCTTCATCGCTTGTAATGCCAGTCCTCGGCGTCGAGGTAGAGCGGCGCACCGACCTTCTCGCTCGTGCGGTTCCACTTCGACATCACCGCCTCGCCGAGGTTCACCCCGAGCTGCGCGGCGAGGATGTCGAGGTAGATGACAACGTCCGCGAGCTCGTCGGCGAGCATCGGGCGCGCCTCGTCGATCGTCATGTCGCCGCGCTCGACCTTCTTCCGAAGGTTCGCG
>JAYTLP010000529.1:0-5996 GCA_043729375.1 Myxococcales bacterium | reverse complement strand
ACGACCTTCTTCCGCGTGATCGATTCTCGGACGTACGAGTATGGATACGAGATCCCTGAAGGGCTGGCCGGCACGTACTGGGGACAGCAGATGACGGGCTCCGAGCACCGCTCGGAGGTTGCGCTCGACGTCGTAGGCAAGCGCCTTCAGCGGCGAGATGTAAACGACGCGAACGCCGGACGAAGCGGGCGCGCGCGAGAGGCGGTCGAGGCACGCGAGAAACGCTGCGAGAGTCTTGCCGCTTCCGGTCGGCGCGCAGAGCAGCGCGTGTTCGCCGTGCACGATCGGTGGCCATCCGCGAGCCTGCACGGGCGTGGCGCCGGCGAAGCTGGCGTCGAACCACGAGCGCGTCGCGGGTCCGAAGAGGGACGCAACACCGTCCTTTTCCGCCGATGCTCGTCGCACCGCAGTAGCCTAACCACGCAATGCGTGGCGGGCCAGCCGCCGTGCGCCGTTACGTCAAAGCAGCTGGCTCAAGCGGCGAGCGGGATCGCGGCGAGGGTCGCGCCGTCGAGGTGACCGACGACGTAGTGCCGGAGCCCGTTGACGATACGTTGCTCGAGCTGGCGCGTCCGTTCGCGGCTGATCCCGAACTTGTCTGCGAGGGTCTGCAGCGTCTCGGGCTCGTCTGCGTGGAGGCGCTCGTCGAAGATCACGCGGTCGCGGCCCTTGAGGGTGTCGGCAAAGGCGGAGACCGTGCGCCGGAGCTGCTCGCGATGGTCGCTCGCTTCGGCCAGCCAGTCGGGGCGCTCGAGCGCCGGGCTCTCGAGCCGGTCCATGAACGAACGGCCGTCGCTCTCCTCGCGATCGAGGGGGGCATCGAGCGACAGATCCGGCTGAGCGAGCCTGCGCTCCATCGAGATGACGTCGCGCTCGGGCACGCCGAGCCTCTCGGCGAGCACGCTCGCATCCGGCGCGATGCCGGCCTTCTCGAGCTTGTCGCACTCCTTGCGAAGGTTGAAAAACAGCTTGCGCTGGGCCTCGGTCTTGCCGAAGCGCACGAGACGCGCGTTGTCGAGGATGTACTTGAGAATGTACGCGCGGATCCACCACGACGCATAGGTGGAGAGGCGGATGCCCCGCGCGGGCTCGTAGGTCTTGAGCGAGCGCACGAGGCCGACGTTACCCTCCTGCACGAGGTCGAGCAGGTTCTGCGTGGCGCCCTGGTACTCGCGCGCCAGCTTCACGACAAGTCGCAGGTTCGAGCCGATCAGGCGTCGGGCCGCGGCGGGGTCCTGCGTCTTTTCGTAGTCGAGCGCGAGCGTGTGCTCCTCCTCGCGGTCGAGGATCGGATACGCGCGGAGCTCGTCCAGGTAGCGGCCGAGCGTGTCGTGCGCCGGATCGCGCGAGGTGAGGGTGACCTTCGGCGGAGCGAGCACACCGGTCAGGCTCCGCTCAGGCTCCGCCGCGTGATCCTCGACCCGCACGCTCATGTCGCGTGGTCCCACATCACCGGGCTCGGGCACGATGACTATCTCCGAGGGGCTCCTGGCCGTGCCGGGCGGACGACGCGTGCCGCGCAGGGTCTCGGATGCCTTGCCGCTCGGCATCTTGATGGTGACCGATGCCTTCTGGGGACGCCGGGCACTGTTGCCACGGGTCCCCGAGGCTGCACTGGCGGCGCGGGTCGGTGCCTGGACCTGATTGCGATTCATGGTCAGTCCTTTCGGCCGGTTGAACCGGTTCATTGGCGCATCAAGCCGCCATTATCGACATATAGATAAGCATCGATGTTGGGGGCGTCAAGGTGACTTGACCGGGCGCGTGGGCACGGTTACGTTTTTTGTAAACAAACGTGATGACCTGAACATGTCCCCCGGCGACTTCTGCAAGATCTCCAAGGCCTTGGCGGACCCGCAGCGCCGGGCGCTGCTGGAGAAGATCGCGAGAGGCGGCGAGATGTCGTGCGGCGCTCTGGTGGGCTGCTGCCCGGTCTCGCAGGCCACGGTTTCCCACCACCTCAAGGAGCTGGTCAACGCGGGACTGGTCGAGCCGCGCAAGGACGGGCAGTTCCGCTACTACAACTTCGTTCCTGGCCGCATCGCTGCCTACACGGAGGAGCTGGCACGGCGCATGCGCGTCCCCGAGCCCGACAACGACGTCTCGAGCTAGCTTGCTTTCGGCAGCTCGGGTGCTGCCAAAATCTGTCGGGCTGCCCCGAGGAGCTGGGGTGGTCGGCCTGTGATGAGTCGCGCCTGGCGTCCGCGCGTCAGCCAGGCCCATGACCAGCTCAGCGCCACGCTCACCCGGTTGCGGAACCCGATGAGGAACAGCACGTGGATCCCCGCCCAGATCAACCAGGCCAGTGGCCCACCGAGCTTTATTCGACCGAGATCGGCGACGGCGCGCGCGCGGCCGATCGTGGCGAGCGAGCCCCTGTCGCGGTAGTGGAACGGCACGGTGCGCTCCCCGTTGAGCACGCGCAGCAGGTTCTCTGCCGCCAGCTGCCCCCCCTGTATTGCGCCCTGAGCCACGCCGGGCACCGGGTGGCCGTCGGACATCATGGCGGCGAGGTCCCCGACGACGTACACGTTCGAGTGGCCCGGGACCGAGAGGTCTACCTCCACGACGACGCGGCCGGAGCGATCTAGCGGCACGCCGAGCGAGGTCGCGACCGGTGAGCCGGCCACGCCCGCGGCCCAAAGCACAGTCGCTGACGGCACGAGCGTGCCGTCGATGGTGACCCCGCGCTCGGTCACATCCGTCACCCGGCCGCCGAGCCAGAGCTCGACGCCGAGCCCGCGGAGCTGCGCGGCCGCCGAATCGCGCAGCGTCTCCGGGTAGCTCTGGAGCACGCTCGTGTGAGCCTCGACGAGCAAAATCCGCGCGCGCGTGGGGTCGATGTTGCGGAACTCGCCGGGTAGCGTCTCGCGCGCGATCTCGGCGAGCGCGCCCGCAAGCTCGACGCCCGTGGGGCCACCACCGACTAGGACGAATGTCAAGAGCCGGGCCTGCTCGGCGGGATCGGCGGTGCGCTCGGCCTCCTCGAATGCGGAGAACACGCGCCGCCGGATCTCGAGCGCATCATCGAGCGTCTTCAGCCCCGGTGCGAGCTTTGCGTACTCGGGGTGCCCGAAGTACGTGTGCGTCACGCCGGTGGCGATGACCAGTCCGTCGTACGCGAGCTCGGCGTCCTCGAGCACGACGCGCTTGCGCGCCATATCGACCGTCACGACCTCGCCGAGGATCACGCGGACGTTCTGCTGATCGGCGAAGATCTGACGGAGCGGCGAGGCGATGTCACTCGCGTCGAGCGCGGCGGTCGCGACCTGGTAGAGCAGGGGCTGGAAAAGATGGTGGTTCTTGCGGTCGACCAGGGTGATGTCGACCGGGGCGTTGCGGAGCGCCTTCGCGCAATAGAGGCCGCCGAAGCCGCCGCCGAGGATGACGATGTGAGGCGTGGACATGGCCCTAGGATGCTGGACCCGGGGACGCCGGCGCTACTGTATGGCGAAGAAAGCGACCAGCCCGGTCGCGGCGACCACCCCGGCGAGCGACAGAAGCGCCGAGAGCACGCCCGCGAGACCGACGTGGCGGGACGGCAGCAAAGAAACGATGTGGGGAGTCCTGTCCATGAGCGAAGAGGTAACCGTGTTCATGTCACAATTCGATGACAGCCCCGTGAAGGTTGTGCCAACAGCTCGCACATAACACTGCACGCCTTCCCGGCGTGATAGGTACGACGCGTGCAGCGCCCGCCGTTCGTCGTCGCAATCGAGATGGGTTACGGGCACCTGCGTGCTGCAAAACCGCTCGCCGACCGCCTCGGCACGGAGCTGCTGGAGTGCGACCGCGAGCCGCTGGCGGACCCGGTCGAGCAACGCGGGTGGGTTGCCACGCGACGGGCCTACGAGGGCACGTCGCGCCTGTCCCAGCTGCCATTCGTAGGCGCGCCGCTGCGCCGAGCGCTCGAGGTCATGACCGCGATTCCGGAGCTCCATCCGTATCGTGATCTGTCCGCGCCCACGATCGGTACGCGCATCCTTGCCCACTTCATCGAGCGGGGTCTCGGCCGCGGGCTCGCCGAGCGAATGAAGTCGGATGGTCGCGCGCTGCTCACGACGTTCTTTGCGCCCGCCATCGCTGCCGAGCACCACGGCGCGACGGACATCTACTGCGTAGTCACCGACGCGGATATCAACCGAGCCTGGGCGCCGCTGCTCAGTCGCTCGACACGCATTCGCTACTTCGTCCCGTCGATACGCGCGCAGCGTCGGCTCGCGAGCTACGGCGTACCCGAGGACCGCATCACGTACACGGGCTTTCCGTTCCCGCACGAGCTGCTCGGGGGACCAGGCCTCGACGTACTGAAGGGCAACCTGGCGCGCCGCATCGCGAGGCTCGATCCGACACGCGCGTTCCGTGCGCAGCTCCGCGACGAGCTCGAGCACGTCCTGGGGCCGATCCCGGACGTCGGTGGGCCTGCGCGTCTGTGCTTTGCCGTCGGGGGGGCGGGGGCGCAGGTGGAGCTGGTGCAACGCTTCTTGCCGGGTATGGCCGGGGCGATCCGGGCCGGTCGGCTCGCGCTCACGCTGGTTGCGGGCGTGCGGCCCGAGGTCAGCGCGAAATTCATGGACGCGATCAGTTCGTGCGGGCTCGAGCTGGAGCTCGAGTCCGGAAAAATCGAGATCATCGAGGCACCGACGATGGCCGCGTACCTCCGGCTGTTCCATGCGCGGCTCGCGGATGTCGACGTGCTGTGGTCGAAGCCGAGCGAGTTGACCTTCTTCGCTGCACTCGGGCTGCCGCTCGTCTTCTGCCCGCCTATCGGCGTGCACGAGGAGTACAACCGCCGCTGGGCCGTGGAGGCGGGTGCCGGTTTGCGGCAGGGCGCCCCGGCGTTCGCAGCGGAGTGGCTCGACGACTGGCTGTCCGACGGCACGCTCGCCGGCGCCGCGTGGAGCGGCTTCCAGCGCCTGCCGAAGGCGGGTCTGTACCGCATCCTCGACCAGATCGAGCGTTCGCGCCGTGCGGGTCCATGATGGAATGCTGGCGACTGCGGCACGTGGTTGAAGACGGAGACGCATGGCCCTCATCCTGATCGTCGACGACGATGTATCGAGCCGCGACTTGCTGCGTGCGCATCTGCAGGAGACAGGACATTCGCTCGTCGAGGCCGACTCCGGTGAGCGCGCGCTCGAGCTCGCGCGCAGCGAGCCGATCGATCTCGTGCTGTGCTGCGTCGCCATGCCCGCGCTCGGCGGCTTCGGCGTGACGCGGCAGCTCAAGGCCGCCGCCGACCAGTTCCTCCCCATCGTGCTGCTCACTGCGATGAGCGACCCTTCCGAGCGCCTCGACGGGTTGCGCGCTGGTGCCGACGAAATCCTGGTGAAGCCGGTCGATCGGCTCGAGCTCCTCGCGCGAGTCTCCAACTTGCTCAGCCTGCGAAGCAAGGGGGCGGTCCTCGTCCAGCGCAACATCGACCTGCTGGAGATGCAGCGCCGCCGCGACGACATGGCGGCCATGATCGTGCACGACCTCAAGAATCCGATGGCCGTCATCCTCGCCAACCTCTCGGTGCTCCAAGGGTCGGCGAACAAGTTCGACAGCGATGAGACCGAGGCGCTCGCCGACTGCCTCACGGCGGGGCGGCGCATGCAGCGCCTGCTCGCAAATCTGCTCGATCAGGCACGGCTCGAGGCCACGGGGCTCGAGCTCCACCGTGAGTCCGTGCGGCTCGTCCGGCTGCTGCAGCCGAGCTTCGGCCAGCGCAGCTTCATTCTCCGCTCGCGCAACATCACCGCGACCCTGGACGTGCCCGAGGAGCTCGAGATCGAATGCGACGGCGATCTGCTCGTGCGCGTGATCGAGAACATCCTCGACAACGCCATCCGCTACACCCCCGTGGGCGGTCGACTCGAGGTCGCGGTCGAGCCCGCGGGGAGATGCGTCTCCGTGCGCGTCGGCAACAGCGGACCGCCGATCCCGATGGAGGCGCGCCAGCGCATCTTCGACAAGTACGCACAGGTCTCGCCGCCCTCTTACGGCAACGCGGG
>JAYTLP010000528.1:0-21847 GCA_043729375.1 Myxococcales bacterium | reverse complement strand
GCGACCTTGAAGCGATAGAAGCCCAGCTCGTCCTTCCAGTACTCACCCTTGAACGGCCACTGCTGGTGCTCGTCGTCGATCTGGATGGTGTTGAAGTTCTTCGCGTTGGGGTTGATGACGTTCTGCTCGGCGCCGAGGCCGGCCGTGAGCTGGCCCTTCAGCGCGTTGAGCGTCTCGAACTCGACCTTGATGGCCTGCTTCGTCAGGTCGCGAACATCGTCGGACAGGCGCTGGAGGCGGTTGCGCGCGAGCTGCCCGGCCTCGCCCTTCGCGAGCGACTGCTGGAGCGTGAGGTCCTGAAGGATGCTGCCGGCGACCGCCGTGGACTTCCACGCCGGGTCGGCCTTGTCTATCGCCTTCAGCTCCTTGTCGAGCTCGTCGACGTAGTCGATCGACTTGGCGAGCGTCTTGTCGTTGAGCGCGCCCTCGGCGGCGCGACGGACGCGGCCGGTGAGGCCGGCCTGGCCCGTCTTGATCTGGACGATGTAGTCGAAGAGCTGCGCGTTGTCGGGGTACTTGGCGAGGATCTCGTCGACCTGCTTGCGGAGGTCCGGATAGATCGAGTTGTACTCCTGGATGGCCTCGGCAGCCTGCGCGTAGTTGCAGCGGTTGAAGTAGATGACGGCCTTCAGGATGAAGGTCTCCGGGTAGAACTCCTGCTCGAAGTAAGGCGAGTTGACGGAGTGGATGTTACCGAGCGCCTTCGAGTCGCCGTCGACCTGGAAGTACGACCACGACGCCTCGAACAGCGACTCGACCCAGTCCGGCGACTTCGGCTCGAGGCGCTCGAAGTACTTGATGGACTGCGGGTACTGCGCGGCCGAGTAGAAGACGCGGCCGAGCGAGAGGTTCGCGAGCTGCACGAACTCGCGCAGGCTGGCGGGCATTTTCTTCTCGTCCTTGTAGACGGCGCCCTTGCGGAGGATGGCCTTGAACGCCTCGGATGCCTTGACGAGGTCGGCGCGCGACGACTGCTTCTCGTCGAGCTGGATCTTCGCCTCGCGCACCCACGTGACGCCCTCGAAGAACTTCGCCTTCGGGAAGAGCTCGCTCTTCTCGGGCACGGACGCGAAGAGATCCTTCGCCTCCTTGAACTGGCTCTTGGAAAAGTAGTAGCGGCCGAGGAGGTAGTAGAGCTCGTCGCGCTGTGCATCGAGGCTCGGGTCGAGGAGATCGGCCTTCGTGTACTTGCCGATCTTCTCCAGCACGCCCGCCGACTCCGGCAGGAACTGCGACAGCGATGCGAGCCACTGCAACGTCTTCTGGTAGTAACGGTGCGATGGGCCCGCCTGCACGACGCGGTCGAAGTACGACAGCGACGCGGACATGTAGCGCATGTTGTAGAGCGCCTTGCCCATCATGAACTCGGCGTGCTGCTTGTTCGCCTCGTCGTCGCCGGACTGACCCTCGATGACCTTGTTGAGCTCGATGGTGGCCATCGGATAGTCGGACGCGTCATAGAGGCGCGTCGCGCGCTCGAGCGTCTTGGACGGCGGACCCGCGGGACCCGTGGGCGCGGCAGCAACGACGCGCTTCGGCTGCTGCCGCTTCGGCGCCCTGTCCGGCGCAGGCGTCGGAGCCCCGGACGTGTCGGTCGACGCCTCCGGCTCGAACGTCATGTCGCCACCGGCAGCGGGCGCGGCAGGCTTCTTCTTGGGCTTCGCGTCGGCGCTGGACGTGACGACCGTCACGCTCAGCGGCACGAGAAGGATTGCGAGCTTGCGGCCGATCCGGTTGAAGAACATGCGGTTCATTCAGGTAACCCCTTGGCACTTCTCAACGTGGCTTTTCATCGAGTTGGCACTGTAGCGCGATGGCGGTGAGTCTCTTACTTTGCAGCCGCGGATGGTAGTTGTTTAAAAAACCAGGTGTCAAGGCGATCACGGTCGGTGCCCTGCCGAAAAACGTGCCGCGGCGTTTCTTTGGGCCTGTTTCGGGTTGACGGACGCCGTAGGGCCTTGCTAGAACCTGCGCCTTCATGAAAACGGCCCCGTACCTGGGCCATTCACTGACCCACACGAAGGACGAGGCACTTACTTTTGGATAACCAGCTCGGTCGGCCGCTCGAAGTCGAGGTTCGCGATAGCCTCGAGAAGGCGATGAAGATCCTCAAGCAGAAGATGTCGAAGGAAGGCATCCTGCAGGAGGTCAAGCGTCGCCGCTTCTACGAGAAGCCCAGCGTGAAGAAGAAGCGCAAGATGCGCGAGGCCCGCAAGCGTCGTCGTCGCGAACAGAAGCGCCGCGCGCCGTCGAAGTAGTCGTCGCCCCAGGAAGCTTCGCGAAGAGGCCGCGCCCGAGCCCCGGGCCGCGGCCTCTTTTATTCGTGCGTCAGAGCCGGATCGGCCAGGAGACGCTGCCCGCGAACTTGCGTGCGCGCTGCTGGCGAAGACGCTCCGGCATTCGCGACCCGAGCGTGGATGCGGCGCTCGTGAAGGCGGCGCGGATGGACGGGGTGGAGCCCGGGCAGTTGGTCCCCCCCTCCATCGAAAGGCATGAGCAGGTTGAGGGGACAGTTTTTCGGGGAGCTGGGCGCCTCCGCCGGGACGTGCCCGTCCCGTGCCGCTTCGCGAGGTATTCGGCCACCCGCACGGGGAATCCGGACGGACCGTCACTCGTGAGCCCATCGAGGACCATCGAAGGCCGGACCTTCCAGCCAACGCCACCCTCCCCGGCCACGACCTCCACCGCACCCATCACGGCAGCGCGGTGGGCCGAGTCGAGCGGCAGCAAGCGGCCCGACGCGAGCCTCGCGACGAGACCGACCATCCCGGCCTGGCTGAAGCGCATCGGCTCTTCGTCGTGCCCGTCCACGCGCTCACCCCGGCGGGGTCGTCCTCGAAGCGCACCGCCACGAACCACGGTCCCGCGAGGTGGAGCAGGTTCTTCGTGGCCCCGGACCACGGGCTGGGCACGTTCGACACGACGACGATGCCGTGCCGCCACGGACTCTGGCCTCGTCGAGCTCGACGAAGCCGGTCACATCTCGGCGCTGGCGAGCGCGCTGCGGGTCACTCCGGTGTGCTGCGCCTGACGGGAGAGCACCTCGTCGACCAGCTTCTCGTAGTCGCGCACGCCCTTGCCGTTTTTGCCCTCGAACTCGTAGATCGTCTTACGGTGCGACGGTGCGGCCTTGTGGCGCGTGTTCACGCGGATAGGCGCCGAGAAGATCTGGTCGCCGAAGGTGCGACGCAGGATCTGCTCGACCTCGACGGTGATCCGCTCGCGGCGGTCGTACATCGTGAGCAGGTAGCCGAGGACCTGCGCGCGCACGCCCAGACGCGAGCGGATCTTGCCGAGCGTCTCGGCGAAGAGCTTGAGGCCGAGGATCGGCAGATACTCGCAGCTCACCGGCACGACGACGTAGTCGCTCGCGGCGAGCGCGTTGATCGTGAGCAGCCCGAGGTACGGCGCAGTGTCGACGATGACGTCGTCATAGCCACCCTTCACCGAGCGGAGCGCGCGATCGAGCACGAACTCGCGTGCCATCGCGCTCGCAAGCTGCAGGTCGACCGTGGCGAGGAGCTCACCGGCGGGCGCGATGAAGAGGTTGCCCGTGGATGTCGGCAGGATGACATCCTCGAGCGGCCGGTCGGCGACGAGGACGTCGGCCACCGACGGGGCGCCGTCCGGCAGCACGACGCCGAGCGCGGCCGAGGCCGAGCCCTGGATGTCGAGATCGAGGAGCAGCACGCGACGACCCCTGCGCGCGAGGCCAGCGGCGAGGCTCACCGCCGTCGTGGTCTTGCCGACGCAGCCCTTTTGATTCGCGATGCATACGATGGACATGCCCACACGCTAGTGAGCGCGGATCGAGCGAGCAACTTTTTGCGTTTCACGTGAGCCGCAGGGTGCTCCGGGTCATGGCCCCGGAACTCCCATCATCGATCACATTTGTCGTCCGCTCGCTCCGTCCTCGACGGACAACCGGAACACCAAAGAGCTGGATTCGAGGAGCCGGACGAGCCGCGCGGGTCGTGTCGACGCAGCGTTCTCCGCCCGGCGTCCCGGCAATTCATCAAGCGAGCGGCGCTCGCTGGGTGCCGTCGTGGAGCGAAGACTCGGACGCTATGCAGGATCGTGAGAGGTGTGAGCCAGGAGAGGGGGCGGCTTGCGAGGATCGTGGCGAGGCGCGCCAACAGCGGGCGCCGTAGGCGCGGAACAGAGGGAGGTCCTCGGCGGTGTCGAAGAGGGTGTGGTGGCGCGCTTCTTTTTCGTTGCGGAGCGCATGCGCGCGGAGCTGCGCTTTGGCGGCCACGAGGGTGTAGCGCTCCTCGCGAGGCGGCAACGCGGCGAGCTTCGGATCGACGAGCGGCGACGAGGAGATCGCGCAGTCGAGCTCGTGACCACGGACGCGATGCACGAGGTCCGTGCCCGAGCCCACGTACAGATGCATTGCCAGGCCCGGCCAGTCCCGTCTGGCGGGCGGCGCGTTCGGTCTCGCTTGCGCGGGCGCCATGCGCGGGACCGTCGACTTCCCATCGTTCGCGAGGTACGTCGATGGCGATGGTGACGGCCACTGCAACGCGGGAGACGTGGGCACACACTTGCAGCTCCGGGGATAAACGCAGGAGACGTTTTCGTACCCACTCGACGGGCGCGTCGCGGGGACTTTCGCGCCCGTGACGGACCTCGGGGGCAAAGACGACACCAGCGACACCGACTTCTGCGCCAGCTACTTCGACTGAGCGGTCAATCTACGTCCGCGCCTTGCTCCGTCGTGGTGGCGGGCACGGTGGTGACGTGCGTCGATATTGGGCGCAGGCCCGCACGCGCGAGCCACGAGGCGGCAGCACTCGAGATGACGTCGTCGTCTCGGTCGAGATCGATGGCCGACGCGCCGATGAGCTTGCCGAGCGCGTCGCGCGCGTAGAAGCGGAGGATGGGATACGGGTGCGTGAGCTGAGCTGCGACGAGCGGCGCCGCCTTCTTCAGCCGGGCTTCTCCGAGGATGTACATCGCCACCGCCTGCTCGTGCGGCTTGCCTCGCGCAAGCGTGGCCAGAAGGACGTTCGACGAGGGCTCTCCATAGAGCAGCCGCAGCGCCGCGGGATCGAGCTTCTTGCCCCACCACGCTTCCATCGCGGCCACCAGCTCGCTGACGCGCATGTCAGCGTGGCACAGCGAGCACTCGAGGGGCCGGTCGCGCTCGGCCCGCGCGGGATCGTTCGGTGAGCCGATGCGGTGGTAGCGGGAGAGCTTCATGTCGAGCGACATGTTTTTTCTCGGCATGTGGCAGTCCATGCAGGCTGCGCCAGCGCCTGCGGGATCATGGTGCGCGTGAGCCCGCAACGCATCCGCCGTCGCGTACCGCTCGTGGCAGCCGAGGCACAGCGAGTTGCCCGCAACGCCGTCGAGCTTCGTGCGCGCGGCGTCTCCATCGGCCGCGTGAGGATCGTGACAGCGTGCGCACGAGAGCCGCGTCTGACAGGCGCCGAGCAGGAAGTCGCGGCCTTCGCCCGAGCTGATGTGACTGCCACCGGGCACCGCGTCCGAGCGATGGCCGCCTTCCCACGTGAAGGGGTAACCGGTGAAGAGGACCTGGTGACAGCGCGCGCACGCGCGGTTGATAGCGCCCGCGCGTGCGGCCTCGGGCGCACCGCCAGCTTCGATGGTGAGCGCGCCGCGCGGTGCGAAGCTGGGCTTCTCGTCGTAGTGCTGCACGTGTGCCTTGCTGCCGAGGTGGCACGACTCGCAGCCGATTCCCGTCTCGATGAGGTGGCGCGCGTCGAAGCGCTTGCGGATGGCGCGGATCGCCTGCGCCGCGAGCCCGTCCGCGGGCTGGTCGATGAGCGGTGGCGCGCCGAGCATCTTCATCTCCGCGTCGAGCGTCGCCTCGAGCGCCCGCCGATCGGGGACCGAGGGCCGCGCCCGGCGGGCCGCGGGCAGCAGAGCGTCGACGACTTCACCCTGATACGGCGCGCGCGACGCCACGAGCGCACCGAGCGCCGTATCGAGGTACGGGACCGTGTTGTGACAGAAGATGCACGTGCGGCTCCAGACGGCGCCGGGTCTCATCCCGGGACGCTCGGGTGTCATCACCGAGTACCCTTTGTAACGGTAGCCCTGCTCCGCGAAGACGTACGACATGGGCAGGATGCGCTCCTCACCCGGCCCGACCACGACGGCGCTCGCGAAGGCCGCGGTCACCTGCACACCGGCGTAGTCCTCGCGGTGACGGCCGCCGATGACGCGCGTGACGCGGTAGATGCGCTGCCCCTGCGTCTGCGAGTCGAGAGTGCAAAAGCGCTCGCCGTCGTCCTGCGTGAGCAGCACCGAATCGCGCTTGTAGCGAAACGTCTCGCCCGCAAAGGGCGCGCGGAGCTGCGCCGTATGGATGTCTCGCGTCATGTTGTGCATCGGCGATCTGAGGAACGAGTCGGTCTCGTCCGCGTGGCACCCGGCGCAGGCCGCAGAGCCCGCGTAGTCCGCGCGCGCGACGTTGCTCGTGACCACCGTCGCCGTACTGTCCCCCACGGGAGGCGCCGTGCGCTGCACCTCGCGCGGTCGCGCCGCACAGGCGACGAGCGTGAGCGCAATGAGAGACAACGAGCAGACGGCGCGCCGCACGGTGGCATCGTAGGCCACGCGCTGCCGCAAGGCACTCTTCACCGTGATACCGTGCCGTCTCCGAGGTCCACATGCAGAGCCCGTACGCTGGACGTCCCGCCCCCGCTTCGATCCTGGTCGACGTCACCCGGCTGATCAGCGCCTACCACACCACCGTGCCGGACCTCTCCGATGCGACGCAGCGCGTTGCTTTCGGCACTTCGGGCCACCGTGGATCGTCGCTGAAGGGCGCGTTCAACGAGACGCACATCCGTGCCATCACGCAGGCCATCTGCGATCACCGCAAGCAGGCAGGCGTCGACGGGCCGCTCTTCCTCGGTCGCGACACCCACGCGCTGTCCATTCCCGCCACACTCACGGCGCTCGAGGTGCTCGTCGGCAATAGCGTCGAGGTCATCGTGGACGAGCACGATCGTCCACTCCCCACGCCGGTCATCTCGCACGCGGTCATCACGCACAACCGCGGGCGCAAGACCGGTCTTGCCGACGCCATCGTCGTCACGCCGTCACACAACCCTCCCGAGGACGGCGGGTTCAAGTACAACCCGCCGCACGGCGGGCCTGCGGACTCCACCGCCACGAAGGCCATCGAGTCGGCTGCCAACGCGATGATCGCGGACGGCAACAAGGGCGTACAGCGCGGCGATCCGAAGCGCGCAATACGGCGCGACATGGTGCTGCCGTACGTCGACGACCTCGGCGCCGTCATCGACTTCGACGTGATCCGCCGCGCGAAGCTGCGGCTCGGAGCGGACCCGCTCGGCGGCGCAGCCGTCCCGTTCTGGCACGTCATCGGCGAGCGCCACGCGCTGGATCTGACCGTCGTCTCCGACGTGGTGGATCCACAGTTCGCATTCATGCGCGTGGACAACGACGGCAAGATCCGCATGGATTGTTCGTCGCCGGCCGCAATGGCCGGCCTGGTGGAGATGAAAGACCGCTTCGACGTGGCGTTCGGCAACGACACCGACGCCGATCGGCATGGCATCGTCGTGCCGTCGGTGGGCTTGCTGAACCCGAACCACTACCTCGCGCTCGCCATCTCGCATCTCTTCACGCACCGCCCCGGCTGGCGCGCGGACGCCGGCATCGGCAAGACGCTCGTGTCGTCGAGCCTCATCGATCGGGTCGCGGGCAAGCTCGGTCGACGCCTCGTCGAGGTGCCGGTCGGCTTCAAGTGGTTTGTGCCCGGCCTCGTCGATGGCAGCCTCGGCTTCGGCGGCGAGGAGAGCGCCGGCGCGTCGTTCCTGCGCAAGGACGGCACCACCTGGACCACCGACAAGGACGGTCCTCTCCTCTGCCTGCTTGCCGCCGAGATCCGCGCCACGTCCGGCCGCGACCTCGGCGACATGTACAAGGCGTTGACCGCCGAGCTCGGCGACCCGTCCTACAAGCGGGTCGATGCACCCGCGACGCCCGCGCAGAAGGCGCGCCTCGGCAAGCTCACGCCCGACGCGGTCGAGGGCACCGAGCTTGCGGGGCAGCCCATCGTCGACCGCCTCACGAGGGCCCCCGGCAACGGCGAGGCGCTCGGCGGCCTGAAGGTCGCCACGAAGGATGGATGGTTCGCGGCGCGACCCTCCGGTACCGAGGACGTCTACAAGATCTACGCGGAGAGCTTCCTCGGCCCCGACCACCTCGAGCGCATCATCGCGGAAGCGCAGGCCATGGTCGGCCGCGCGCTGGGGAGCTAGGCGCCAGCGTGCGGTATGCCGAGCTCACCTACGCGCTGCCCACCGCGCTCGCCGAATCGGCGGCCGCGGCGCTCGTCGAGGCCGGCGCGAGCGGCGTCGAGGAGCGCGACGCATCCACCATCGAGCGGCCCGAGCCGGGCGAGATCCTCCTCGTGGTGTGGATCGAGCCTGCGCGTGTCGACGCGTTCATTGCCCGGGTCGCTGCGGCGCTCCCTACCGCGGGCGAGCGCGCGCGCCCGCTGCGGCACGATCGAGACGAGGACGAGTGGCGCGATGCGTGGAAGCGCTACTTCCACGCGCGACCCGTCGGGCGGTTCATCATCGTGCCGAGCTGGGAGACGTACGCGCCCGCGACCGGCGAGATCGTGCTCGACCTCGATCCGGGCCGTGCCTTCGGCACCGGAGGCCACGCGTCGACGCGCCTGTGCCTGCACGCGCTCGACCAGATGGGCGGCGACGTCGTGACCATCCTCGACGTGGGCTGCGGCTCAGGCGTGCTCGCCATCGCCGCAGCCAAGCGGTGGCCTCGCGCGCAGGGGTTCGGTGTCGACGTGGATCGCGACGCCATCGAGGTGTCCGTCGAGAACGCCGAGCGCAACGGTGTGGCGAATCGGCTCGCGTTCTCCACGATGCCCGCGGACCGGACGGCCCCCGCGCAGCTCGTGTTCGCAAACATCCAGCCCGAGATCCTCATCCCGATGGCGCCTACCTTGATGGCGCGGCGTCAGGGCACGCTCGTCCTCGCCGGCATCATCGACCCTGCAGCCGACTCCGTGATCGCGGCCTACGCCGCGCTGGGCACGCCCGAGGTGCTTCGCGAGGAGGGCTGGACGGCGCTGGTTTACGGTCCATGATCCGCATCTTCGTCGAACCCGAGAAGCTCGGCCTCGAGCTCGTCACGCTCACCGACGAAGATCACCGCTACCTCACGCGCGTGCTGCGGCTCGAGGTCGGCGATCTGGTGACCCTGTTCGACGGTCTGTCGTCGGAGGGCCAGGCTCGCATCACACGCATCGGGCCACGCGCCGTCGAGCTGCACATCGAGCACGTGCGAAAGGTCGACGCACCCGATCGACCTGCGCTCACGCTCATCCAGGCGCTCGCGAAGGGCGAAAAGCTCGACCTCGTCGTGCAGAAGGCCACCGAGCTCGGCGTCACGCGCATCATGCCCGTGACGTCCGCGCGCTCGATCCCGCAGCTCGAGGCGATGCGCGCCATCGGCCGCCGCACGCGCTGGCAGAAGATCGCCCGCGAAGCCGCACGCCAGTGTGGCCGTTCCGACGTGCCGGTCATCGAGGCCGTCACCCCGCTCCCCACAGCGTTGCACGCCGTCTCGAAGGACGCGCTTCGCCTCTTCATCTGGGAGGGGGCGCGCGCCACCGGCCTCGGGCCCGTGTTGCCGACGACCAAGCCCACCGAGGTGGTCGTGACCATCGGTCCGGAGGGCGGCTTCTCGTCTGCCGAGGCCGAGACGGCCAAGGCCGCGGGCTTCCTCGCGTGCGGCCTCGGGCCTCGCATCCTCCGCACCGAGACGGCCGCGCTTGCCGCCATCTCCATCATCCAGTTCGCGCTCGGGGATCTCGGCGGGTATCCGAGCGAGTGACTCCATTGCCGCACCGTGTTGCGCGGACCGAGATCCGCATCGTAGTCTGGCGGTCCGATGACGGGTGACCGGAGCTCGAATGTCGACGGGAGTCTGGGTGGCGCGCGCGTCCGCGCAGCCGGCCTGTTCCGGCGCGTGCTCGCGGGCAGCGTCGACCTGATGCTGGTCATCTGCCTCTTCGTCGCTCTGCAGGCGCTCGCGTCCGTCGTGGTCGGCCACGGCATGCCCCGCCTTGCGCAGCTCGGACCGGGCGGCCTCATCGACGCGCTGCTGGCCGGGAGCGTGCCGGCCGCCACCGGCCTCGCGCTCTTCGCGCTGCTCGGCGCCGCGTACCTCGTCCTCTTGCACACGGGTCCCGGCCAGACGCTCGGCAAGCGCCTCGTCGGCATCCGCGTCATCGACGGCTACGGGCTCCCGCTCGGGCTCGGCCGCTCGCTGCTGCGCACGCTCGCGCTCGTCCCCTCGGCGGGCCTCGCGGGCCTCGGTGTCTTGTGGATCGGCTTCGATCGGGAGCGGCGGGCGCTCCACGATCGACTCGTCGATACACACGTGGTGGTGACTTGACCTCGCGCCTGGCCTCGCTGCTCGTACAGGAGAACCTCGTCCCGCCGAAGACGATGGCGGATGCATTCCAGCGTCAGGTCATCTACGGCGGCACGCTCGACACGATCCTGCTCGAGATGAAGGCCGTCACGGAGCCCCAGATCGTCGCGGCGCTCGCCAAGGCGAACGCGCTTCCCCCCGCGGACGCGCCACCGCAGCTCGACGCGCTTTCTGCCGCCGGCGTGCTTGCCTGGTTCGACGCGGCTGCGGCCGAGCGCCTCCGTGTGGTGCCGCTGTACGCAGACGGCGACGTGGTGCGCGTGATGAGCATCGATGCGCTCGACCGCCGGGTGCTCGCGACCTTCGGGCACGAGCACGGCAAGATCATCGAGCCGTTCGTCGCACCCGAGCACCGCTACATGGCTGCGCTCGGGGTCGTGTACGGGCTTGCGGTGTCCGCCCGCTTTCAGAGCCTCACCGCACGCGTGACGAAGCGCTCGGGGGCCGCGCCCGTCCCGGACGCGCCCGCGGTCACGGCACCCGTCGCCAAGACCCAGACCTTCGTCGCGCCGATCGCGACCGCTGCGCCCGTTACGACGACGATCACAGATATGCCTGCGCCACGTGCACCGGCGGTCATGACAGAAGCGCCCGTCGCGCCGCTGCGTGACGAGCCGACGCAGCGCGCCGCACCACGCGAGGCCGCCGCGCCCGATCGCGTGACCCGCGAGATTGCGCAGTCGCACGAACGGGACCAGGTCACGGGGGAGCCGGGCGAGCCGCTGGCCATCGACGCAGCGCTGAGAGCAATCGATGCAGCAGTCGATCGCGACCGCATCTTTGCCGCCGTGTGCCGCGGTGCACGATCGATAGCGGATGTGGTCGTGCTGTTCACCGTGCAGGCCGACACCATGACCGGCCGCCTGGCGCTCGCCGATAGCTGGGTCGGGAGCGACGCGCTGTCGTCGGCAGTCCTGTCGCTGGAGCAGAACACGCCGTTCCGGACGGCCACGCTCGGTCACGCGCCGCTGCTCGCGAAGGTGGGGGAGGACTCCGCGAGCCGGACGCTCCTCACCGCCATTGGTCGGCGCCCGCCGCTCGGAGCGGCGCTCGTTCCCATCGTGCTGCGCGCGCGCACGGTCGCCTTGCTGTACGCGGATGCCAGCGGCAAGCGGCTGCCTCCGTCCGCGCTCGCCGACCTCTCCGCGCTCTCGAGCGCGGCGGCACGTGCGTTCCAGCGCCTCATCCTCGCTGCAAAAGGCCGGGATTATCGCGCGGCCGACGCGGGTTCGACCGCGAAGGTCGTGGCCGCCGATGAGCCGCGCGGTGCCGTCGTGGCGGTCGGCGGGTGGCGCGCGGCCACGCCGGCAGAAGGTGGTCCCGGCGCCGCGATTGAAGACGCGCCGACCGCGCGCCACGTGCCTTCCGACGGGGCCGAGCTCGAGGTCCTCTTCGCATCGGTTGCGCGGAGCGACGATCACGCGCGCCCCGCAGCCGAGCAGCTCCTCGCGCTCGGCGCGCGCGGCGTCGAGGCCCTCGTCTCGCGCCTCCCGGGGCCCCTGCGCATCGAGCGCGCGACGCTCCGGGGGCCGACGCCGCCGCTCGAGGAGCACGGACCTCTGCTGTCCCTGCTCGCTCGCTTCGGCGCGGCGGCCGCACCGCACCTCGAGCCGCGCCTGGACGATCAGCACCCCGACGTGCGGTACTACGCGACGCTGGCGCTCGGTGAGCTCGGGCAGGACGCGCACACCGCCCGGATCGGTCAGCGGCTCTTCGACCGGGACGCCCAGGTGCGCAAGGTCGCAGCCGAGATGCTGCGCCGGCGCAGCATCAGTGCCGATCGCACCGCCATCATCGAGTGCCTGCGCGGCGAGCTGCCGGGGCCGGAGCGAGATCGCCAGCGCTACGCCGCCGACGCGCTCGGTGTGCTCGGCGATGCCGAGTCGGTACCGCGGCTCGTCGAGCTGGTGAAGAACGAGGACGAGACCCTGCGGAACATCGCACACCGTGCGCTCGTCGCCATCACCCGGCAGGACTTCGGCACGAGCCGCTGGCGCTGGCGCGGCTGGTGGGATCGCCACCGGAACGAGCCACGCGCCGAGTGGCTCTTCGAGGGGCTGGCACACGCGAGCGACGAGATCCGCGCCGCGTCCGCGCTCGAGCTCTTCGCACTGCTGCCCGAGACATTCGGCTACGCCTGGGACGCGCCCAGGCGAGACCGCGACGAAGCGCGGCGCAAGTGGCACGACGCGTACCGCAACCGTCGACGGTAGCTCACCTGCGCTGGTAGCCGGTGGCCGAGAAGCCGTACACCACGCGCTTCTCGTCGGTCCACGGCAGCAAGATCGGCTCGACGTCGGTGGCAGGCGCCTCGCTGTAGGTGGCGGACGTGAGGCGCTGCGGCGGTTGCGCCTCGAGCACGAGATCGGACCCATGACCACGCGGCTTCACCGTCACCCGGGTGACGAGCGTGCCGCCCGGTGTGTGCTTGCCGACCTCCGCGGCGAAGATGCGCTGGAGCTGCGTGCCCGACATCCGGTACGCTGCGAGGATGTCGCGCGAGCCGTCGCCTCCACGCTCCGTGTAGCGCAGCACCACGCAGGGCCGGCCGTCGCCCGCGAGATCGACGAGCTGCGGATCCTTCACGTCCGTGCCGTCGCTCACGGGCAGCTCGACGAAGGTGTATCGGTCGGTGAGCGCGGCGACGTACTTGCCGGCCAGCACGAAGTCCATGGGATGACCGTGATCCTTGCCGCTGCGCGTCCAGCGCACCAGGGAGCGCGACAGGTTGCGCTCCGTGAGGAACGCGTCGAGCGTCGACGGGCCCGCGGTGAAGGCCAGCTCGCCCTCGATGAGCGCGGTGTGCTCCGTCCGCAGCGCAGCCGCCGAGTCGCAGTCGGCAAACTTGAGCGAGTACGGGATGCGGTCCGGACGGCCACCGAGGCCGAGCGATGCGAGCGGCAGCGACAGCTCGACGACGAAGCCGACGTCGCTGCTCGAAGATGCGAGCCGCGCGCTCGGCGTCACCTTCCCGCGGATGTTCCCGACGGCAGGAAAGATGACGAACTTCTTCTTGCCTATGCGCAGCTCGAGGTGGTCCTCCCCGGCGTGCGCGGCGCTCGTGCGGACCACGCGCCGGTCCGTGGCCTCGACCTCGATGTAGAGCATCTTGCCCTCCGTGTCGCAGCGGAGCAGCACGCCCGCCTCGCTGTCGCCACCGCTCACGCCCTGTGCATCGCGCCAGTCGTCGGCCAGGCCGTCGAGCGCGATGTTGCCCGACTCGACGGGAGGGCACGGCAGGTCGGCCGCCCGCGCGCCCAGCGGGGCGAAGATCGCGAGGGCCAGAAGACAGCTGCAGATGAGCGAGGTCGACATCGGCTCGCATGGTAGCCGAGGGAAAAGTGAGCGAGCCAACCGAATATTCACGGGCGCGACCCGGCCTTGCGGCGGGCGGTTGTGAGAATGTGAAGGGGAGGGTGGCACGATGAGCGAGTCCCAGCGCGAGAAGAAGGGTGCTTCCGGGTCGCACGACGACCACGCCGACGCGGGCTCGCACGGCCGAACGCTGCCGCCCGGCACCTACCGTGTCCAGGCGTCTAACCTGAATGTGCGCAGCGCGCCGCACGTCGAGCCGTCGAACGTGATCGACACACTCCGCGCCGGTGCGCTCGTCGAGGTGCTCGCCGGGCAGCCACAGAACGGCTTCTACCTCGCACGCGTCGGCTCGCACGCGCACGCGTGGGTGAGCGGCAGGTACCTGTCGACGGGGGGTGCGAGCGGCCAGGCTGCCGTCTCGCGCATGCTCGCCGCGGACCAGGGCCATCCCGCACCGGCACCTACCGTCGCAGCAAGCCCCGAGGCTGCCGGCAGGACCCAGGCGGCGACCGAGCCCGAGAGCGGCGGGATCTGGAGCTGGGTCGTGGGTCACACCAAGTCGATGGCGCTGTCCATCATCGACCGGCTCCCCATCAAGGCGGCGTCACCGTACTCGACCACGTTCCTCAAGCACTACGTCGAGGGCAGTGGCGCACCGTTCGTCCTCTCCGAAATCCCGAAGGACTGGCAGGACTGGATCATCACTGCCACGCGCGGACTGGTCGGTGCGCACCCGGGCCTCAGCCCGTACAACTCGGGCATCTACGACCTGCGCAACTCGCTCGGCCACTTCAACGCGCACGTGAGCCTCAATCCCGACGGCAGCAAGAAGTACGCGATCGACGACGTCTATCAGTTCGGCTTTCGCGAGACGGACACCGCCGAGCGCGGACGACACGGCTTTTCCCTCGGGGATATGAGCGAGCGCCAGCTGCACTGGCTCCTTGCCGCGCTCCCCACCGAGGAGTTCGACAACCCGGGTGGCTTTAAGGAGAAGTTCGAGGTGAAGGTCCAGGGGAAGGAAACCGTGCTGTTCATCCCCCAGGACTACCTCGCGAAGCAGGGCAAGCCTTTCGCCGTCAGCGGCGAGTTCTCGCGAGCCTCTGGGCCGAGCCCGATCACGCACAGCGCGTGATGCGATTGCGCGACCCGACAGGGTCCGTCGATTGCGCGAGGTAGTTGTGGTAAACCCTGCGCCATGCTCGAGACCCTATCGAGGGGCTTCAAGAACGCCAAGGCGCGCCTCACCGGCGTAACCGAACTCACTCCCGACAACATCGAGGAGGCGCTGCGCGACGTGCGCATGTCTCTCCTCGAGGCGGACGTCGAGTTCAAGGTCGTCCGCTCCTTCCTTGACCGCGTGAAGGAGAAGGCGCTCGGCGAGACGGTGCAGCTCCGCGCCAAGGCCGGCGATCGTGCGCTGTCCGCCACTCCCGAGCAGCACTTCGTCAAGATCTGCCAGGACGAGCTCACGGCTCTCATGGGGCCGGTCGACACCGAGATCACGCTCGCGAAGAAGGGCCCGACCACGATCATGATGGTCGGGCTCCAGGGCTCCGGCAAGACGACCACCGTCGGCAAGCTCGCGCGCTACTACGAGAAGCAGAAGCACCGTCCGCTCCTCGTCGCGGCCGACATCTACCGTCCCGCCGCCGTCGATCAGTTGAAGGTGCTCGGTGAGCGACTCGGCATGCCGGTGTTCACGGTGGCCGGCGCATCGCCGCCCGAGATCTGCGAGCAGGCCGTCAAGTTCGCGTACGAGAACAACCGCGACCTCGTCATCTTCGACACTGCAGGCCGTCTCGCCATCGACGAGCCGCTCATGCAGGAACTCGACGAGATCAAGAAGCGGACGAAGCCGCAGGAAGTCTTCTTCGTCATCGACGCCATGGTCGGTCAGGACGCGGTCAACACGGCCAAGTCTTTCAACGACCGCGTCGGCGTCACGGGCATCATCCTCACCAAGCTCGACGGTGACGCCCGCGGTGGCGCGGCGCTGTCGATAAAGGAGGTGACGGGCAAGCCGATCAAGTTCCTCGGCATGGGCGAGTCGCTCGACAAGCTCGAGGTGTTCCGCCCCGAAGGTCTCGCCAGCCGCATCCTCGGCATGGGCGACATCGTCGGCCTGATGAAGGACTTCGAGCAGGTCGTCGATGCGGAGAAGGCGGAGACCGACGCCGTCCGCATGCTCCAGGGCAAGTTCGACATGCAGGACTTCCTCGAGCAGATCCGCGTGATCCAGAAGATGGGCTCGCTGAAGGACCTGTTCGAGAAGATGCCGTTCTTCTCGGGCGGCCTGCCGGAGGGCATCAGCCTCGACGACAAGGAGCTCGTCAAGATCGAGGCGATGATCAGCTCGATGACCAGGACCGAGCGGGCCAAGCCCGAGGTCTTCGTCGTCACCTCGTGGGAGACCATCACCTCCAGCAAGGGCCAGGGGACGTCCACGCACCGTCGCAAGGCGTCCGACTACGACGAGCGGCGCGTCGGCCGCGTCGCCAAGGGCTCCGGCCGCAAGGAGTCCGAGGTCAAGGAGCTGCTCAACAAGTTTGCGCTCATGCGCCAGATGATGGGCGCGATGGGCCAGCAGACCGGCCTGCTCGGCAAGATCCCCGGCTTCCGCCAGATCGCGCAGATGCGCAACATGACGAAGCAGGCGGCGGGTATCGACCTCTCGCAGATCATGAGCGCCGCGGGCCTTCAGGGTGGCGAGCGCCGTTTTTCGGTGCCGCAGGTCGCGAAGACCTCGACGGCGAGCAAGAACAAGGAGAAGCAGAAAAAGAAGGACGCCAAGAAGGCGCGCAAGAAGAACCGCAAGTAGCTGCGCGTCTTCGTCCTCCTGCTGCTCCTCGGCGCAGTCGCGCGCGCCGAGCCCGTCGTCACGCTGTCTTTTGCCGTCGCCACGGTGGACGGCCTGCCGGTCGTCGACGATGCGTGGCTCGACGAGGGGGTCGCCGAGGCCAACCGGCTCTACGCGGTGGTGCCGCTGCGGTTCCGCCGTGTCGAGGCGCCTCCCCTTGCGACTCGCTTCGCAAGGCTGCGCACCCGTGCCGATCGCGACGCGGTCATCGGAACGCTCGTCCACGGCGTGGTGAGCATTCGCGTCACGGGGGAGCTCCTCGACGTCGACGAGCCCGGCGTACGGCGCGGTGTGCACTGGCACGACCGCCGCGACCCTGACCGGCACGTCGTCATCCTGTCGAAGATCGCGGCGCCGAGCGTCCTCTCGCACGAGCTCGGTCACTACTTCGGCAACTCGCACAGCTTCGTCGACGACAACCTCATGAGCTACCTGCGCACCGGCGCGCCGCTCTTCTTCGACGATGCGCAGCTTGCGATCATCCGTCGCTCGCTGGCCGCGTATCGTACGTCTCGCGAGCTGCGGTGACGCGGCTCGTATCTCGAACGCGCTGACACACCTTCGGAGCACCCATGACGACCCTCCTCGACCCGATCCAGCTCGGCGCGCTGTGGTTGCCCAACCGCATCGTCATGGCGCCGCTCACGCGCCTTCGTTCGACGGGAGACGACGAGCGCACGCCGAACGAGCTCATGCGCGCGTACTACGTGCAGCGCGCGAGCGCCGGGCTCATCCTCACCGAGGCCACGTCGGTGGCGCCGATGGGCGTGGGGTACTGGCGTTCGCCGGGAATCTGGTCGGACGCGCACACCGTGGCGTGGCGTTCGGTGACGGACGCAGTGCACGAGGCCGGCGGCAGGATCATGCTGCAGCTCTGGCACGTCGGGCGCATCTCGCATCCGGTGTTCCTCGGCGGTCAGATTCCCGTGGGACCGAGCGCGATCGCGCCGAAGGGTGACGTGAGCCTCATACGGCCGAAGCAGGCGTTCGTCGTGCCGCGTGCCCTGGCGCTCATCGAGCTGCAAGGCGTCGTGGAGGCGTACCGCACGGGTGCAGCCAACGCGAAGCGCGCGGGCTTCGACGGCGTCGAGCTCCACGGCGCCAACGGCTACCTGCTCGACCAGTTCCTGCAGGACGGCTCGAACCAGCGTACCGACCGGTATGGCGGCTCCATCGAGAACCGCGCGCGCCTGATGCTCGAGGTCACCGACGCCGTCATCGGGGTGTGGGGCGCCGACCGCGTGGGCATGCACCTTGCGCCACGCAGCGACTCGCACTCGATGGGCGACTCGGATCGGGCCGCCACGTTCGGCCACGTCGTCGACGAGCTCGCCGAGCGCAAGCTCGCTTTCATCGCCTCGCGGGAGGCAGAGGGGCCGGACAGCCTCGGACCCAAGCTCAAGCGCCGCTTCGGCGGCACGTGGATCGCCAACGAGAAGTTCACGCTGGAGAGCGCCAACGCAGCGATCCAGCGCGGCGACGCGGACGCCGTCGCCTTCGGCAAGGCCTTCATCGCCAACCCCGACCTCGTCGAGCGCTTCCGCGCGGGTGCGGCTCTCGACGCACCCCAGCCCGAGACGTTCTACGCCGGCGAGGAGAACGGGTACACGACGTACCCCAGGCTGGCTTAGAGGCGCGTGCAGGCCGGCGCCGTGCCGGTCCGCAGCGCGAAGTGCTTCAGCCACCCCTCGAGCGCCTCGACGCCCTCCTGCGAGCCGGCGAACGCAAAGCCGAGGCTCGCCTTGCCGCTGCACACGGGTACGAGCACGGCGCGAAGGAAGCGGCCGGTATCGCTCACACGCCAGCTCCGTGCGAGGCCGCTGGCCCACCCCACATCGACGACGCGCGAGGCCTGCTCCATCGGGATGAGCGCCTCGCCGCGCGACAGCGCCGTGCCGACCGAGCCGTAGGTGGCCTGGAAGAAGTCCTCGGCGGACTGGCCCGAGAAGGTGCGCGCAGCCAGCGAGACGAGCGCCATGGCGCCATCGGTCTGGAGCGCGATGCGAAGCCCGGGCTGTTCCGCTGTGGCCTTCGCACCCTCGGGCAGCTCCGCTTCGAGCCCGAGCTCGTCGTCGACGTACTGGCTGACACCGCCGTCGGTCTCGATGCGTGCAAGGCGATGCACCGGCGTCAGCACAACGGGATCCTCCGCGAACGCGGCGAGGGCGCGAGGGTGCGACCGCCGCGGCCCGAGGCGCTGTGCGAGGAGCGCGTTGCTCGTCGTGCCCTGTCCGCGCGTGACGATGACACGCGCGCCGCGTCGCTCGATCCGGAGCCCCTGCGCGAGCTCCGGATCGTCGTTCTGCCAGCAGCCCTGCAGCTCGTGCAGCGCTGCCTCGAACGCGATCGCATGCTGCTCGTCGTCCCAGGCCGTGCTCCACAGGAGTCCAGGCGTCGGCGTCGCGCTGCTCAGCACCGTGTAGGCATCTCCACCCCAGCCCGACGCCACCTGCGCCGCCGCCGCCGGCGAGATGCAGCTGCCGAAGAGCGCGCGGATCCCGGCCTCGCCGAGCACCCCGCCGGCGAGCCGACGCGTGCCCGCGGGTGCGACGGGCGGCGGCACGTGGACCGGCAGCTCGCCGCTGCGATACTTGTCGAGGTGGAGCAGCTGCTCGGTGCTGTCCGGCAGGCTGCGAAAGACGCTCTCACGGAGCGCGTACCCACCCTGTTGCTGGGCACCGATGAGGAGCGGCAGCGCGCCGACGTAGGGGAACAGAAGCAGCCGACGCAGCGGCTCCGGCGTCGCGTGCAAGCGGCTGAGCGGGCCGTACGAGAGATACTCGACGATGGACTTCTCCAGCCGAGGGAGCGCGCTGTGCAGCGACGCCAGCTCGTCCTTCGCCTCGGGCTTTGCCTCGGTCGTCGCCCTGTCCTTGCCGAGGAGGAGCGCGAGCATGGCGTCGGACTCGTACACCGAGCGAACGGCGCGCAGCTGATCCTCTTCGAGCTCGCCGATGCGCTGCGCACCATGACGCTGATCCTGGAGAGCATGCTCGACCTCGTGGAGGAGAAGCTGCCTCAGCTCGAGCGCGTCCTGGTCCTGCTTCGGCTTCGCGATCGTCAGCACGTGCTTCTTGTCGTCGTAGCGACCATGAAGCTGCTCGGTCGACGACTCCTTCGATAGCGCGCGCAGGTCCATGTCGGGTGGCGAGAAGCCGAACGCGCGCCAGCCCGCCTGCGTGGCCTCGGCGCCGAGCGCGTCCGGCACGAGCTGCGCCTCGACGAGCGCGTGGAACGTGGGCTCGTCGAGCTGCTGCACCGCAATGGGCCGCACCTTCTCGCCGCGCCTCTGCGCAAGCTCGGTGGCGATGGCGTTGGCGCCCGCGTCCTTTCCTGCCGGCGTGCCCGGTGGAAAGTGCGCGCAAGCGGACAGGCCGAGCGCGGCCACCGTGAGACTGCGCACGCTCAGGTGGAGCCGCCGAAGAGCCGGCGAACCTCGGCGTCTTCGGGGTTGGCGCCGCACAGGATGATGGCGGGCGCCTGGAGCGACGTGCGCATGCGACCCGACACGAGCGCGGCGACGGCAGCAGCGCCTGCAGGCTCCACCACGACGCGGAGATCGTCCCACAGGAGACGCATGGCAGCGCGCATCTCGTCGTCGGTGACGAGCACGAGCTCGCGCAGGTGCGCAGCGCAGACCTCGTACGTGAGCTGGCTGACGCGACGGGGCGCGAGGGTGCCCGCGATGGTCGTCACGTGGTCGAGACCGACGACGTGCCCGGCATCGAGGCTGGCTTTCATCGAAGCGGCGCCCGTGGGCTCCACGCCGACGATCTGGAGGTTGGGGCGATGGGCAGCGACGGCGAGAGCCGTGCCCGCGGCCAGCCCGCCGCCGCCGATGGCCACGATGAAGCCGTCGATGTCGGGCGCATCGGAGAGCAGCTCGAGCGCGCATGTGGCCTGGCCCGCGACGACGCGCGGGTCGTCGAACGCGTGCACGACGAGGCCACCGTACGCGGCTGCGTGCTCGGTGGCGGCCTGCCACGCGTCGTCGAACGATGCGCCCTGACGAACACAGCGCGCGCCCGTGGCCTCGATGCGGCGCGCGGTGGCAGCGGGTGCGCCGTCGGGGATGTACACGGTTGCCGCGTGACCGAGACGCTTGGCGGCAAGGGCGACGCCGATGCCGTGGTTCCCACCGGACGCCGTCACGACGCCGCGGTCCAGCTCGCTCGGCGCGGCCATGAGCAGGCGATTGAGCGCCCCGCGGACCTTGAAGGAGCCACCGATCTGGAGCTGCTCCAGCTTGAGCGCTACGCGCACACCGCCCAGCTCGGTGAAGAGCACGGGCGTGTGGCGGACGTACGGGGTGAGACGCGCGAGCGCGTCGTCGATGTCTTCGGGGGTAGGATGGACGCTCATGGCTGTGGCTGCTCGCGAACGAACTCGACGGCGCGAGACACGATACGACGCGTGCCCTCGTGGGTAAACGAATGCCGCTCTCCAGCGACGGTCTCGATGCATTTTGTTTCGACCCACTGCGTCATGAGCGCCGAGTCGGACAGCGAGTCGTCCGTGCCACCGAGGAAGAGCGTGCGCGTGCGAGTCGATGCGGCCCGGACCTGAGCAATGCGCGCCGGGTCAGCGACCACGACGCCGGTGGGCAGCGCGATCCCGACGTACGCGACGGGCCTCGCGGCGGCGAGCGCGCGCAACGCCATCAGCGCCCCGAACGAGTAGCCGACCCAGGCGACGCGTCGGGCGCCCTGTTCGAGCAGCCAGCGATGCGCCGCGAGGACATCCTCGTGCTCTGCGAGACCGCCCGTGGCCACCCCGGTCGAGCCCTCGATGCCGCGGTAGTGAAAGCGCAGCGCGCACACGCCCGCATCCGCGAAGCCGTGCGCAAGCGCCGAGACGAGCGGCGTGTCCATGCGGCCACCGAAGGCGGGGTGCGGATGGCAGACGAGCACTGCATCCTCGCCGAGCGCCCCGTCGAGCCTGCCCTCCAGCATGCCCCCCGTCAGGAGCGGGATGCTCACCACCGGGCCACCCACACGAGCCCGAGCACACCGAGGACGACCGCGATGATCCCGACGGCGACGAGCATCCACTCGCGGCGCTTCGCCGGCGGACGCGCGGCGGGCGCGCTGGCGACGCTCTCCGGGGTGGCCTCCAGCCTCCGCAGGTAGGACTCTGCCGGATCGACGAACCGTAGCGTGGCGTCGCCGAGCAGGATCCTCGCGCCGTCGCGAAGGAGCCGCGGTG
>JAYTLP010000527.1:0-5158 GCA_043729375.1 Myxococcales bacterium | reverse complement strand
GGCGCTTGCAGCACCGACGGGCAGTGCCCCCAGTTCCAGACGTGCATCGCGCTGCGCTGCTACTCGGATTGCGCGACGGACGCCGACTGCCGCAACGGGCGCGTCTGCTTCCAGCAGGTCTGCCGCGTGCAGTGCGACGTCACCCCGGGTGATACGTGCCCCGTGGGCTCGTCGTGCACGCAGGCCGACTCGACGCGCAGCTTCTGCATGCCGCTCGACCTCACTTCGCAGCCGGGCGGCTCGACGGACGAGCCGCTGCCGCCGAACGAGACGGGCTCGTTCCTGCTGTCTACCCAGAGCCTGAAGCCCCTGGCGCAGCAGAACAGCGTCAGCTTCACGATCGCGAACCACTTCTCTCAGAAGAAGACGTTCACGGTGCGAAAGTTCAAGCACACGGAGGTCGCGAACGGAAAGGAGACGAGCGACTCGAAGACGCCGATGTTCTGGGTCTCGCTCGGCGCCACGTCCGGCGGCACGACGGTGGCACCTGCCGTCGTCCCCGAGCTCACCATCGACATCGCGCCGCAGGCCACGGCCACGATCACCCTCGGCACCCTCACGAACGCCGCCAAGCCGCACTGGGTGGGCTCCGTCTCCGTGTCGACCGCGAACCAGAACGCGCAGTTCGTCGACACGACCGTGATCCGCTCTCCCGAGGGACAGTGGACGGGCACCGCGTGGTACCTCGCGAACTTCGGCACCGAGGGGCTCGACGCGTGGGTTGCCAACCGCGACGACCTCACGCAGCTCAGCCTCGTCGGCAACGCGCTCGTTCGCCGCTGGGGCGCCCTGCGCGGCAAGCTCATCAGCCTGAAGGAGTTCGAGGCCTCGCTCACGTCGGTGCTCACGGGCTCCTGGCGCTGGGCGTCGGTGCAGGCGAACTGCCCCGAGGCGGGCGCGCCGAACGCCAACGTCGGCTGCTACCCGTTCGACAACAGCGTGGGTCATTCCGTGTTCTCCGACTTCTTGCCGTCGAACCCGATCCCGTCGGGCGTGGTCGAGTTCCCGATCGTCCTCGACATGCACGCGCAGGACGCGTCGAAGCCGGGCATCTGGTCGGGCCGCGTCGTCTCGAAGGAGGCACTCGAGTTTGCCGGCGATCCGGCAGTGGCCATGCGGTTCGCCGACGACCCGGGCAAGTGCACGAGTGCCCCCGGTGAGCCGTGCGTCACGATGCTGAACCAGTTCGACTTCACCGCGCTCGTCGGTGGTCGCTTCGATTCCAAGCCAGGGGACACCGGCTGCGCGGGCGCGCCGACGGGCCCCGGCACCTACGACCTCAAGTCGACGCCGTGGCTCGTGGCCGGCTTCTCGGGCGGCACCAGCGCCGACTCGACGGGCCAGCGCTTCCGCTACGAGTGCCGCGACAAGGCGCGTCCCTTCGGCCTCGGCTCCGGCAAGGTCTCGACGAACGAGGCGATGGCCGAGTCGAACCCGGTCCCGGACGGCCAGCCGCGCGTGCGTCGCATCTCGCTCCTCGACGGCGCCATCGTGAACACGGACACGCTCATCGTCCTGTTCCGCGAGCAGTTCCCCTCCTTCCTCGATGCAGCCGACACGGAGGGATTCTCGCAGTACGGGATCATGGAGCTGCACCGCGCCAACGCCGTGCTCCAGCCGAGCGACTACCTCGGCTCGACCGTGAGCTCGGCCCCGCCTGCCCCGAGCGCCGTGCTGGCCGCCGCGCCCGCCTGCAAGCCCGAGGTGCTCGCGCCGTTCGGCGGCACCGTCGATGCGACCAACTGGTACAAGGTGGCCGAGGGCCTCCTGTCCGGTGTCACCAGCGACGCCACGCCGGTCCCCATCGCCGCCCCCGAGCTCGCGCACTACCTCTGCAAGGACAACGACCTCTTCGACAGCGGGCCCGCGACGACCACACCGATCGCGTGCCCGGCCGGGTCAGAGGTCACGTTCTTCACGCTCTCCGACGGCACCGACCTCACCCAGCTCGACTGCCAGAAGGGTGCGAGCTGCGCCGGCGCCAGCTGCAGCTGCACAGGCGTCCTCAAGAGCTGGATCGACAGCAACCAGCACGGCATCCGCCTCGATGGCCTCTACTCGCGCTGCGCGGACCAGCTCCACTGCGACACGAACCGCTACGACCTGCGCGCCGGTCGCACGTTCTACAAGTCGTCGCCCGACCAGACGTGGGACCCCATCGACCTCTCGATCGACTCGGCGTTTCGCTACAAGACGAAGTACGTCAACCACACGACGGGCAGCACCGTCGGCTTCGCGCCGCAGCCGTGCGTGCCCAACTCGACGCTGGTGCCTTACTGCTACGACGCGTCGTCGATCGAGACCATCGAGTCGCGCATCGACTGCGCCATCAACATCTACGTGAAGTACCACGCGACCACGGACCCGGCGCACGAGGTCGAGATCGCCAACGCGAAGACCGACCTGCACGACTACCTGGTCCGCAGCTTCTCCTACAGCACGTCACCGCCGGGCTCGGTACCGCTCATCACGCACGCGGGCTTCGAGTCGCTCAATGCCGAGCTGCTGGTGATGCTCGGTGACGAGGCCTTCACCAACGCGTTCGCTTCGCGCTTCGACCTGGCGGGCCTCGCGCTCGGCGACTTCCGCGGAGACAAGTTCGAGCCCAATGGCCTGTCGCTCTCCGGCGGCGCGGGCTACGAGTTCTACGAGCTCTACCAGGCGGCGCAGTACTACCGGCTGGCCGTGGAGCGCTTCTACAAGCTGAGCGGCACGTTCTGGCAGTCGCTGAAGGTGCTGTCGCCGCAGGAGGCGTTCATCACCACGAAGTCGGTGGCGTCGTACTTCACGAAGCTCATCAAGGCGTCCGCGAACGAGACCACCGTGTGGAGCGCAGTCGCGAAGCGTTACCAGGCGCTCGGCCGCGCCGACCTGGCGCGTCTCGTCGTCGAGCGCGAGTACACGTCGGCACACCTCGAGTCCATCGCGCTCAGCCGCATGATGCTGAAGGTGCTCGACGTCGCGAGCTCCGCGGAGCAGGCCCAGATCGTCTCGGAGGTCGAGCACGCGCAGGACACCTACACCGCGGCGCTCATGGACATGGCGAGCGTCTACAAGGACATCACCGACAACGTCGACTACTTCGGGCTCGCAGCCGGCTACGTCCCGTTCCCCGTCTTGTATCCGGCCGACGCCAACGCGTTCGAGAAGATGAAGACCATCGCGGAGACGCTGCTCGTGCAGGCCAAGGACAAGGAGGACCTCGCGCTGGCGGACAAGAGCTCGTTCGCGACGAGCGCGGCAGCGTTCCAGTCGCAGCTCGCCGGCATCTCCAACGACTACGACAGCCAGCTCGCGGACATCTGCGGCTCGTTCACGATCGTGCAGAACGGCCAGACCGCGGTCGTGCCGGCGACCATGCAGTACGCGTACCTCACCCCGCAGACGGCCCGGCTGGGCGATCCCTGCGGCATGGTGGGCAACGGGCAGCTCTTCGACTCGCTCACGAGCCTCAACCTCGCCACCCTCGACGTGCAGTCCGTGCAGCAGAGCCTCGCGAACCTGCAGGCGAGCATCACGGACGCCTCGGATCGCGCGAAGAAGCAGTGCGCTCGGCTCGGCGACTTCGAGTCCCTGGTGGTCGGGAACCAGACCCAGGCGCTCACGCTCAAGAACGCCGTCGCGGGCGTGCAGACCGCAATGGAGATCGTCCAGCGCGCGCAGGCCAACGCGCGCGCCGTGCTCGACTTCGCAAAGTGCAGCGTCGGCACGTCCACGGACTGTCCGTCCGGCTTCGCGGCCGCCATCACCTACGGCGGGCTCTCGGTCGTGACGGACATCGCGCTCGACGCGGGTGACATCACGGTCGCGGCGCTCAACGGCCAGATCGGCAGCCTGGAGCTGAGCACCACGCAGCTCCAGCTCGGGCAGGAGTGCGCCGCGCTCCAGATCGACCTCGAGTTCACGCTGAAGGGCCTGCTACGGCAGGCGATCGAGCTCAACATCGAGGCACTGAAGGTCCAGCAGAACGTGGCGCTCGCACGCTCGCGGATGCAGAAGCTGCGCAACCAGTCGGTGATGCTGCAGAAGCAGGAGACGCAGGTCTCCGACATGGCGATCGACGTGGAGGCATCGCGCAGCGACCCGAACGTGCGCGTGTATCGCAACGACACCGTCATCGCGGCCGATCGCACCTTCAACTCGGCGCTGCAGGCGGCCTACAAGCTGACGCGCATCTACGAGTACTACACGAGCCAGAGCTACGCCGACGTCATCAAGCTGAAGCTGGTGCGCATGGTCGGACACGGGGACTACTCGCTCGAGAGCTACGTCGCAAACCTCGAGGCTTCGTTCGAGACGTTCCAGGAGACGTACGGTGCGGCCGACACGCGCGTCGCCATCCTTTCCGTGAAAGACGACGTCTTCGGCGCGCCGAACCTCGGCAACAACACGACGGCCCTGGCGCAGAACGCACGCAAGCAGAGCTTCACGGAGTGGCTCACCGACGCCGCCCGGCTCGACGACCGCGGGTACATCACCATCCCGTTCACGACGACGCTGGGCAAGCTCTCGCCGCTCACGCGCAACCACAAGATCCTGAAGATGCAGGTCGACATCTCGGGCGGCAACATCGGCGACCCGCTCGGGCGCGTGTACGTCACGCAGAAGGGCACGAGCACGATCTACGCGCTCGACGGGCGCTCGGCGTACTACGCGTTCCCGACCGACACCGCGGTCGTGAACACGAAGTTCAACGGTACGACGACGTTCACCTCCGACGTCTACGACAACTTCCACCTGCGCGATCGCCCGCTCGTGAACGACCAGTGGCAGCTCGTCATCAACGCCAAGGACGAGGACGTCAACCGGGACATCGATCTGACCAGCCTCACCGACATCAAGCTCATCATCTACTACACCGACTTCGTGTCGCTGTGAGGACCTCCATGAACCGCGTCTCCGCTCTCGGCCTTGTCCTCTTCGCTCTGCTCGGCGCAGGCTGCAAGTCGGGCTCCTCCTGTCCCTCCGGCCAGGTCAACGCGGACATGGGTCGGTGCGTCCCGCTGGCGCAGAGCTGCAACGACACGCGCGACGGCGGCATCGCGTCGAAGTGCTCGTCGATCCACCGCGCGTGCTTCGGCGCCGGGGACACCGTGACGTGCGGTGCCTGCGTGGCCGGGTACACCGCGCCCGAGGGCGTCTGCCGTCCGGTGACCAC
>JAYTLP010000526.1:0-10543 GCA_043729375.1 Myxococcales bacterium | reverse complement strand
ACAAGCAGCAGCTGTCGCGGGCGGAGGTGTTCGAGCAGCTGGCCAGGCTCGACGCGGAGCACCCGCAGGCGCCGACGAAGGTCACGAGGCCGAGTGAATCGCTCGAGGCCGGCATCGCTGCACTCGCGAAGACGAAGCAGACGCAGCGGCTCGCCGAGGCGCTGAAGTCCGACGATCTGGCCGCCGCGAAGGCAGCACTCGAGAAGCTCGCAGCCGAGGCCGAGAAGAACGCAGCGGCGCCGTCGGCGGAGGAGAAGGCGGCGCGCGACGAGATGGCGCGCGCACTCGACCGCGCCTCGAAGGCACTCGACGACGCGAGCAAGAAGGCGCAGGCCGCACGCGACCAGGAGCTCGACGAGCTGAAAGAAGAGGAGCGCCGGCTCCAGAAGCAGCACGACGAGCACCCCGACGACGAGGAGACGGAGCGGCGCCTCCAAAAGAACAAGCGCGCGCTCGAGCGCCTCGAGCGCGAGAAGCAAGCAGAGCAGGAGCAGCGGCGTCAGCTCCAGCGCCTCCAGAAAGACCTACAGCAGGCCGCGGAGCAGCTCCGGCAGAAGATGTCACCCGAGGCGATGCGGCGCGCTGCCGAGGAGCTCGGCAAGATGGAGGACGAGATCCGCAAGCTCGGCTCCGGCGCCCAGGCGCGCATGCAGATCGCGCAGATCAAGGAAGTCCTGCGGCGTGCCGGCCGGGTCGAAAAAGGGGACGGCGGCGAAGGCCAGCAAGGCAAATCGAAGGACGGCCGGGGCCAGAAGCTCTCGTCGTTCGACAGGCGCGCGGGCGGCAAGAACGACACGCTCCTGCTCGGTGGGGACGGCCAGGGAGACACACATCTCCTCCTTCCATTGCCCGGTCAGGGCGAGCCGCAGCCCAACGAGGGCGACCGGCCTGGTCCGGGCCACGAGCGCCCGGGCGACGGTATCGGAGACCAGCACGATCCGAACCTGCTCGGCGATCCCACGAAGCTCGCTGCCGCGAAGAAGACCATCCACGCGAAGGGTCAGTCCGGCAACGGGCCGTCGCGCTCGCAGACAATCCTCGGTGCATCCGACAAGGGCTTCTCGAGCCGCGACTACCACAAGGTGTACGACGACTATTCAGCCGTCGTCGAAGAAGTGATGTCGCAAGAGGGCGTGCCGCCCGGCTACCGGTACTACGTGAAGCGCTACTTCCAGCTCATCCGGCCGCGCGAGTAGCACCGATGAAGTGCACCGCCGCGCTCCTTGTCGTCCTCGCGCTGTCCGGCTCGGCCTCGGCCGAGAAGCTCGACGTGCGCCGACTCTACGAGGAGACGCTCGTGCAGGCCGCGCTGCGCGACACCGAGCTCGTCCTCGACCCCGCGCCCGCCGGCAAGACCATCGAGCGCGTGGTCATCGTCGCCAACGACGTCATCCAGCCGGGCGACTACGGCATCCCGTACCGCGTCCCCATCGTCTACCCGCTGCTCTCGCGTGTGAGCTGGCTCAACCACCTGCACGTCCGCACCCGCGACTACATCATCCGGCAAGAGCTGCTGTTCCACGAGGGCGAGGGGTACCGCGCCGACGTCGTCGCGGAGACGGGGCGCAACCTGCGCAACATGTTCATCCTGGCCGTCGCGCGCATCGTCGTGGCGCGCGGCTCGACGCCCGATCGCATCGTGATCCTCGTCGTCACGAAGGATCAGTGGACGCTGCGGCTCAACACCGACTTCGTCATCGACCAGTCGCGGCTCGACTCGCTGTCGATGTCCATCTCGGAGAGCAACGTCGCCGGCCGCAACAAGACGGTCTCGGTGCAGTACGCGCTCGACCCCGGCCGGCACACCATCGGGCTCGGCTGGATCGATCCGCGCATCAACAGCTCGCGGCACCAGCTCGAGATCCTCGGCGACGTGTTTCTGAAACGATCCACGTCGACGGCCGAGGGTGGGGTTGCGCAGCTCGTGCTGGGCCGCCCCCTCTACTCGCTGCGTACGCATTGGGGCTGGAAGCTCGACGGCAGCTACCTGCAGGACGTCGCGCGCACCTTCCAGGGTGGCCGGCTGCGCGAGCTCGCGTACAACGACGAGCGCATCCCCGATTCGTACGCGCGCCGCCAGATCGTCGGCAACCTCGCCGGCACACGCTCGTTCGGCGTGCTCGACAAGCTGAACCTCACGCTCGGCTTCCGCGTCACGTCGTCGCGCTATCGCCTGCCCGACGACTTCCCCGGTGCGCTGTCGGAAGGCGCCCGCACGGCGTACACCGCGTACCTCCCGCGCTCGGAGTCCGCGTCGGGCCCGTACCTCGCGGCGGTCGCCTACCGCGCCTCGTTCGTGCGGCTGCAGAACATCGATACGTTCGCGCTGTCCGAGGACTTCCGGATCGGCCCGAGGGCGAGCTTCGAGGTCCGTTTTGCCGACCCGGTATTCGGCTTCTCGTCGCGCTTCTGGGCGTTCTCCGCGAGCTACGGCGCCACCTACTTCGGCCGCGACAACATCATCGCGTTCAACCTGTCTGCGGCCGCGCGGCTGCAGGGCGGTATCGTGGCCCACGAGAACTGGGTCAACCAGGTCTTCGACGCGAGCTTTCACGAGACGACGCCGCGCTTCGGTCCCTTCCGCCTGCACATCGCCGGCGCGCTGGAGATGCGTCGCAACGACCTGGCCCATACACGCGTGAGCCTCGGCCTCGACTCCGGCCTGCGCGGCTTCGACACGCGCTACTTCATCGGCAACAACTTCTATCGCGCCAACATCGAGCTCCGCTCCATCGCGCTCAACCTGTGGACGCTCCACCTCGGCGGCGTGATCTTCTACGACGGCGGCGATGCGCCCTCGTCCCTCCTAACCGCCGGCTACCACCAGGACGCGGGCTTCGGCCTGCGCATCCTGTTCCCGCAGTTCGACCGCGAGGTGCTCCGGCTCGACCTCGCCTTCCCGTTCGAGCGCGGCGCAGGGGGTGCGTACGGTCCGCGCTTCTCCGTCGGGTTCGGTCAGGCTTTCTGACGCATCGCCAAGGCCCCCGTGCAAGGCGGCGCGTTCTTGCTATCGTTCCACCATGTCCGACGTCGAAGGCCAGGTAGCGAGCTTCCGCGAGGAGGTCGGGCGGCTGCGCGCAGAGATCGCGCGCGTCGTCGTCGGGCACGACGAGGTGGTCGAAGGCACGCTGGTCGCGCTCCTCGCCGGTGGCCACGTGCTCATCGAGGGCGTCCCCGGCCTCGGCAAGACGCTGCTCGTGCGCACGCTCGCCGACGCGCTCGACCTGCCGTTCGCGCGCGTCCAGTTCACCCCCGACCTCATGCCCGCCGACATCCTCGGTACCCAGGTCCTCGTCGAGGATCCTGCCGGCGGGCGACGCTTCGAGTTCCAGCGCGGCCCCATCTTTGCGAGCCTCGTGCTCGCCGACGAGATCAACCGCGCCACGCCGAAGACGCAGTCCGCGCTGCTCGAGGCGATGCAGGAACGCTCGGTCACCGTGGCGAAGACGACGCACGTCTTGCCCGCACCCTTCTTCGTGCTCGCCACGCAGAACCCGCTCGAGATGGAGGGCACCTACCCGTTGCCCGAGGCGCAGCTCGATCGCTTCTTCGTGAAGCTGCGCGTGAAGCTGCCGAGCAACGAGGCGTTGCACCAGATCCTCGACCGCACCACGGGTGAAGCGGCGCCGCGCGCGGCGAAGGTCCTGAGCGGCGCGCGCCTACTCGAGCTCGCGCAGCTCGCGCGGCAGGTCCCGGTCGCCCGGCCCGTCCAGGACTTCGTCGTGCGGCTCGTGCAGGCCACGCACCCCGGCGACGGCGTCCCGGAGCTCGTGCGGAAGTACGTGCGCTACGGCAGCTCGCCGCGCGGTGCCCAGTCGTGTCTGCTCGGCGCCAAGGTGCTCGCGCTGCTCGATGGACGCTTCGCCGTCTCCACCGACGACCTCCGCAAGGTAGCGCCACTCGCCCTGCGTCACCGCCTGATCCTCAACTTCGAGGGTGCGGCCGAGGGCGTCGACCCCGACCGGGTCATCGCCGCGATCCTCGCGGAGCTCCCGCGCTAGCACGATGCGCGCGCGTCGCTTCGACGAGGCGTTCCTCCGCAAGCTCGAGTACCTGTCGATCGTCGCGCGGCGCGTGTTCGGTGGCGGGCTCCGTGCCGACCGCCGTAGCCGCAAGGTCGGCGCCGGTATCGAGTTTGCCGATCATCGCGACTATGCAGCCGGCGACGACCTCCGCTACGTCGACTGGTCGGTGTACGCGCGCCTCGAGCGCCTGCTGCTGCGCCTCTTCGAGCAGGAGGAAGACCTGCACGTCTACGTGCTCATCGACGTCTCGGCGTCGATGGCCACCGCCGGCAAGCTCGACCAGGCGATACGGATCGCTGCGGCGCTCGCGTACGTCGGCCTCGCCAACCTCGATCGCGTCTCCATCGTTCCGCTCGCCAGCGATGTCGTGCCCGCGGCGCGCCCGAGCCGGGGTCGCAACAACGTCGTGCCGATGCTGAAGATGCTGGAGAGCATCGAGGCACGCGGTACCACCTCGCTGGCCGCGTCGATCGATGCCTTCGTCCGGCGAGCGCCGCGCCCTGGCCTCGTGGTGCTGATCTCCGACTTCTACGACTTGGACGGCTATGCGACGGCGATCGATCAGCTCCGCTACCGCCGCTTCGAGCCGACGGCGATCCACGTATGGTCCGCGAAGGAGGCCGAGCCCGACCTCCTCGGTGATGTGGAGCTGCACGACGTCGAGTCCGGCGAGACGCGCGAGCTCACCGTCGACGAGGACATGCTCGGGGCATATCGCGCCGCACATCGCGCGCTCACCGAGGGCCTCGAGCACCACTGTGCAACGCGAGGCGTCGCCTACGTTCGCGCTGACGTGGACGTCCCCTTCGAGGACACGGTGCTCCACCTCTTTCGTCGTCAGGGCGTGCTCGCGTGACGTTCCTCGGCGCGCCACTCGCCTCGTTGCTCGGGGCCGCCGCGGCGGTCTCTGCCGCGCTCGTCGCGCTTTATCTCCTGCGGCCACAGCGCCGGCGCGTCGACGTTCCGTACGCGCGCCTGTGGGGCCTCGTGGTGCGGAAGGCGCGCTCGAGCGCGATCGCCCGTCGCCTCGGGCGCTGGGAGTCCCTGCTGCTCCAGCTCCTCATCGCGAGCCTCCTCCTCCTCGCCCTCGCCGAGCCACACCTCGGGAGCAACGACGCGCCTCGTCACGTGATCCTCGTCGACGTCTCCGCCTCGATGCAGGCGAAGGAGCGCGGAGAGCCCCGCATCGAGCGCGCCCGGACCGCGGTGCAGCACGTGCTCGATGACCTCTCACCCGACGAGGAGACACTGATCGTCGCGTTCGATACCGAGCCCCGCGCGCTCTCCGCGCTCACCCACGACGACGTCGAGCTGCGGCTCGCCGCCGGCAGGCTCGTGGCCACGGACGCGCCTGACGATCCAATCCCCGCGTTGCGGCTCGCGGCCGACGTGTTGCGCGGTGCTGCCAACGGTCGCATCACCCTCGTCACCGACGGCGCGCTCGATCTGTCGCACGTCGACCCGGCGCTGCTCTCGGGCCTCGACATGCGAGCAATCGATGTCGCCACCGCGTCTTTCGACGAGCACGCCGACAACGTCGCCATCACGGGCTTCTCGGTGCGGCGCTATCCCGCCAACCCGAGCGCGTACGAGATCCTCGTCGAGCTGCGCTCCTACGCGAACGAGCCGCGCCACGTCACGCTCACCGTGACGCAGGAGGGAGAGATTGTGGAGATCACGCCGCTCGACCTGCCCGCTGGCGGTCGCGTGCAGCGTCGCCTCGCCGATCTGGCGGGTGAAGGTCGCAGGCTCGAGGCCACCATCGACGGGAACGATGCCCTTGCGCTCGACGATCACGCCTACGCGCTTTTGCCCGAGCGGCCACGAACTCGCGTCCTGCTCGTGGGCGCAGGTGACCTCTACACCGAGGGCGCGCTACTGCTCGACCGAGCAGTAGACGTCGAGCGCGTGGCCCCCGCGAGCTTCGACGCGAGCAAGGCCGCCGGCTACGACGCGGCCGTCTTCGCGGGCTGGACGCCGCCTGTGTCCCCGCACGTCCCAGCGCTCTACCTCGGGTGCGAGGCACCGGGCTGCCCCTTTTCGGCGCGCGGCACCATGGATGCGCCCTTCGTCACAGAGACGCAGAAGGACAGCCCCATCCTGCGCTGGGTCGCGCTGAAGGACCTCAACGTGAGCCGGTCGATCGTCTTCTCGATCGGCTCCGGCGATACCACCCTCGCCAGCTCGCTCGGGAGGCCCCTGCTGGTGTCGGGCACGAGAGACGGCGTACGCGCCGTCGCTCTCGGCTTCTCTCCCTCGATGAGCGACCTGCCGCTGCGTGTCGCGTTCCCTGTGCTGCTCGTCAACGCCGTGCGCTGGCTCACGGGTCACTCCGTCGAGAGCCCCGACGAGGTCCGTACCGGTCGACGCACGCGTATCGCTGCCGCGAGCGACCTCGAGCTCGACGGCCCGGAGCGCGTCCGCGTGCCCGCCAACGACGGCACGGCGCAGCTCACGGTCCGCCATGCAGGCTTCTATGCGAGCAAGGATGGGCGGCTCGTCGCCGCGAACCTCGCTGATGCGCGCGAGTCCTCCATCGCGAGCCGTCCCATCGTGATAGGTGGGCAGGCGGTCGGCGCGCCTACCACGCTGAAAAACAGACTCTCGCCACGCACGTCGCTGTGGCGCTGGCTGACCGGCCTCGCCCTCCTACTCATCGCGCTGGAGTGGTGGACCTTCCACCGCCGCCACACGGTCTAGTGCGCTCTCACCTCGACCACCCGCTCCTGCTCATCATCGTGCCCGTGCTGCTCGCGGGTGCGGTGCTCGTGCTCCAGCGCACGCTCGTTCAGGCGTCGCGTGCGCACAAGGCTCTGCAGCTTCTGATACGCACATTGCTCGTGACCGCAATCGTGGTCGGGCTCGCGGGCCCGTTCGCGGAGCGCCCGCCACGTGGGCGGAGCATCGTGGCACTCGTAGACCTCTCCGCGTCCATCGACGCGGCCGCGCGCGCCCATGCAGAGCAGCACCTCGCAGCGGTGCGCGCCGCGCTGGGGCGCGACGATCGGCTCGGCGTCGTCGCGTTCGGACGTCACGCGCAGCGCGTGCGGCTGGTGGAGGGGCAGCCACTGGTGTGGCCCACCGACCTCGACGGCGAGGCCACCGATCTCGAGAGCGCGCTGCGGCTCGGTGCGAGTCTCGTGGAGCCCGGCCGCGTGCCCAGCCTGCTGCTGTACAGCGATGGCAACGAGACCGACGGCGACGCCGCAGCCCTGCACGACGAGCTGAGGCGACAACAACTTCCCGTCGACGTGGTCCCCGCGCGACGCACCGAGCGCCCAGAGGTGCTGGTGCGCGGGCTCGACGTGCCGGGCGAGGTGCGCCCCAGCGCGCGGTTCTCAGTGACCGCCGAGGTCGAGACCACCGTTGCGCAGAGGGTCGTGGTCTCCCTGTATCGCGAAGACTTCCTCGCGCCCGGTGACGCGCGCCGCGAGGTCGACCTGCCCGCCGGCAAGACCACGCTGAGCTGGAAGACGGAGGTCCCACGCCCCGGTGTGGCGCGCTTCTCTGTGCGGCTGTCGGGCGGGCTGCAAGATCAGGAGCACGTCAACAATCGTGCCGACGCCGTGACGCTCGCGCGGGGCAATCCGCGCGTGCTCCTCGTCGAGGGCGGCGGCGGATCCCCGGCGCTGGTGGGCGGCCTCGGTCAGGAGCACATCGACGTGGAGGTCCGCGCGCCGAGCGGCCTCCCCGCCGACCCGGCACAGCTCCAAGCGTACGATCTCGTCATCCTCTCCGACACGGCCTCGAGCGCGGTCGGGCCTGCGCAGTCGGCCGCGATCGAACGCTATGTCGAAGGCGGCGGGGGCTTCCTGTTCTCGGGCGGCGAGAATGCCACCGACGGCTGGACGGGCACTCGCATCGAGAAGCTGCTGCCCGTGCGCTTCGACAAGGAGCGCCGCCGGGAGGATGCGCAGCTCGCGCTCGCGCTCGCCATCGATCGCTCGGGCTCCATGGAGAGCGAGGGCCGCCTCGAGCTTGCGAAGGAGGCCGCCAAGGGTACGGCCGAGCTGCTCGGGCCCGACGATCTCATCACAGTCATCGCATTCGACTCACAGGCGCAGCCGATCGTGCCCCTGCAGCGCGCGGCAAACCGGCTGCGCATCTCCGCGGATATCTCGCGGCTGCGTCCGGGCGGAGGCACCGCGATCCTGCCCGCGCTGCGCGAGGCCTACACGGCGCTCGAGGGCGCGAACGCGAAGGTGAAGCACGTCATCCTGCTCACCGATGGCCAGGCCAGCTACGAGGGCATTCCCGAGCTGGTCCGCGAGATGGTCGAGCACCGCATCACGGTCAGCGCCGTGGGAGTCGGAGCCGAGGCCGATCGCAGCCTGCTCACGACCATCGCGCAGCGGGGCCAGGGTCGCTTCTACTTCACCCGCGACGCGGACCAGGTGCCGAAGATCTTCTTGAAGGAGACGACCGAGGTCGCGAAGCGCTCGCTCGTCGAGGAGCCGACGCGCGTGCGGATCGCGCGTGCGGCCGAGCTGTTCTCGGGGACCGGCGTCGAGTCGGCACCACCGCTCGCGGGATACGTGACGGTGAAGCCGAAGCCCGGAGGCGAGGTGTTGCTGGTCTCGCAACGTGGGGATCCGCTGCTGGCGCGCCGTCGCGATGGACTCGGGCAGACCGCCGTATGGGCAAGCGACGCAAAGAATCGCTGGGCCACCGCGTGGCTGCCGTGGCCCGGCTTCGCGCGCTTCTTCGCTCAGCTCGTCCGCTCGACGATGCGGCCTCCGCTGGCGGGCGCGGGCGCGTACCCGGTCGACCTGAAGCTAGCCGACGGCGGCGCCACCGTGCGCATCGATGCCACGGCTCCGGACGACCGCTTCGTCAGCGGTCTCGACGGCTACGCCGAGCTCGTCGACCCCGACTCTGCACGCACCGATGGCGACCCGCGCACTCGCGTCCCGCTCGCCGAGCGCGCGCCGGGCCGCTACGAGGCCGTGGTCCCGCTCGATGCGGGCGATCGCACGCGCGCAAAGCTGCTTCGCACGGTGCTGCGGCGCGACGGCGCCGAGATCTCGCGATCGCTCAGAGCCGTCTCGCTGCCGCAGGCGGTGGAGCACCTGCGCCTCCAGCCCGACCTCACACTGCTCGGCTCGTTCGGAGGCCGTGTCGACCCGACCCCGGTCGAAGTGCTCGCGATGCCCGCTCGCACGGCGCGCCCGCTCGTTGCCCGCCGGCCGCTGTGGTCGTACTGCCTGTGGACGGCGCTCGTGCTGCTCGTCCTCGATCTCGCGGTTCGTCGCATCCCTCCGTCTCGCAGGAAGTCGGCGTGAGCCACACGCGCCAGCTCGTCCTCGTCCTCGCCGTCGGGCTGTCGGTCGCCGTGTTCATGCACTGGCTCGTCTGGGCGCGGCTGTTCCGTGATACGGCGGCGCCACGCTGGCTGCGCCGCTCGGCCGCGCTCGGGCTCGCCCTCCTCTTGCTCGCGTTGCCACTCGCGAACATCGTCGCGCGAGCCCGTGGGCCGCAGCCGTGGGTGTGGGTGGCGCTTCTCTGGATGGGCGCGAGCTTCTATCTATTCGTCTCGTTGCTCGCGGCTGACCTCGTGTTCCTCGCGGCGCGCCTCGCGGGACCGCTCGCGCCCGCGCGACGCACGGCACTGCGTCGCTGGCTCGGCGGTGCAGCGGCCTTCGTGACCGCGACCGCGACCGCGACCGGCATGTACGAGGCCTTGCGGCGCCTGCGCGTGGTCGACATCGAGGTGCCGCTCGCGCGCCTGCCGGCGGCGTTCGATGGCTTCACGATCGTGCAGGTGAGCGACATCCACGTCGGCTCGACGATCGGGCGCCCGTTCATCGAGGGACTCGTACAGCGCATCAACGCGCTGTCGCCCGATCTCGTCGCCATCACCGGCGATCTCGTCGACGGTCCGGTCTCGCGACTCGGCCACGCCACGGCGCCGCTGCAAGGACTGCGCAGCACGCACGGCACGTACTTCGTGACCGGCAACCACGAGTACTACAGCGGCGCTGCACCGTGGATGGTGGAGCTCGAGCGCCTCGGCATCCGCGTGCTGCGCAACGAGCGCGTGCCGATCCTCGGCTCCGACGGCAACCTCGGCTTCCAGCTCGCAGGCGTCGACGACTGGCGGTCGAAGGGTCTCGCGCCGGGTCACGGGCCGAACCTCGCGGCCGCGCTCGCGGGGTACGATCCAGCGCAGGAGCTCGTGCTGCTCGCGCATCAGCCGGCGCAGGCGCCCGAGGCGCAGCGACTCGGCGTCGGGCTCCAGCTCTCGGGTCACACGCATGGCGGTCAGCTCTGGCCGTTCCGCTATCTCGTGCGGCTACAGCAGCCGTTCATCGCCGGACTCGAACGGCTGGGGCAGCTGTGGGTCTACACGAGCCGCGGCACCGGCTACTGGGGTCCGCCGATGCGGGTAGGTGAACCCGCCGAGATCACGCGCATCCGGCTGCGCGCCCGGTCGTCAGTTGAGGCTGTAGGGTAACGCGAGCAAAAACGGCGCTATGGCTGCGTCGAACTGCTCGCCGCTGTCGCGCGTCATCTGATAC
>JAYTLP010000525.1:0-8036 GCA_043729375.1 Myxococcales bacterium | reverse complement strand
GGCGGGGGCTCGCGCCCGACGCGAAGGCAGGCAAACTTCCCGTCGCAGCACGCGACGACTGCCTCGTGCCGTCCTTCGCGCTCGCGACCAGCACGGTGGAAGTCGTCGCGAGCAGCGCGGCAGGCTCGCTCGACGCCATCGGTGGCGCGGCTCGCTTTCATCACCCCACAGCCCTCGCGCTGGACGGACTCGGCAACCTCCACGTCGCCGACACCGGTAACGCGACACTGCGGGTGGTGCGTCTCGCGACCAAGCAGGTCGACCTCTCGGCCGGCCAGGTCGATCAGGTCGATCAGGGCGGCGTGCTCCTCGGCGCCGCGCCGGCTGCACGCACCGGCAGGCTCACCGGCCTCGCCCACGTCCGGAAGGAGAATGCGCTCCTGCTCGTGCGCTGAAGCCGTCCTGCTTCCCGTCATCGCGGTCGACGGCCCCGATGTTTCCGACTACAACCTCGCCATGCGGTTCGCATCTGCACTGCACCGCTCCGCCGACCTCGACGCCGCCGTGAACGCGGCCGCCGACGAGGTGGGCGCGCAGCTCGGCGGCAAGGTCGACCTGCTCTTCCCGTTCCTTCGCACGACCGATCCCAACGACTATCGCCGCCTGCCGGAGCTGCTCGAGGCGCGTTTCCCGGGCGCCACGCTCTTCGGATGTGCCGCCAAGGGCGTGATCGGCGGCGGACACGAGGAGGAGGACGGGCCTGCGCTCTCGCTCACCGCCGCGGTGCTCCCGGGTGCACGGCTCGTGCACCTCGACCCCGAGTCGATCATGGACGGAGAGGTGATGTCCGAGAAGCGCCTCGCGGCGGAGCTCGGTCCCGTCCCGGCGGGCGTCGATGCGCTCGTGCTCGTCGATCCGTTCTCGGTCCAGCCGGACCAGCTCGCCGCGGCGCTCGACCTCGCGCTGCCTCATGCGGTGAAGGTGGGCGCGCTTGCCACGGCCGGGCCGGTGCCTCGCTCGACGATGCTCTACGGCCACACGGCGCACCGTCGCGGCGCGCTCGTCCTTTTGCTGCCGCACGAGGTCCGCATTCGGCCCATCGTGGCGCAGGGCTGCCGACCGGTCGGTCGAGCGCACGTCATCACCCGCAGGGACGGCCAGGCCATCCTCGAGCTCGACGGCAAGCCCGCCCTCGCCGCGATGAAGGACTGCTATGCGAGCCTCTCGGCGCACGACCGCGAGCTCTTTCGTCACTCGCTCTTCGTGGGCGTGGAGATGGATCGCGGCGAGCTCGAGGCGCGTCCGGATCGGCTGCTCGTGCGCAACCTTCTCGGCGTCGACCCGGAGCGCGAAGCGTTCGGTGTCGCAGCGGAGCTCCACGACTACGACGTCGTCCAGTTCGTGCTGCGCGATTCCGCGAGCGCCGCCGAGGAGCTCACGTCCCTGCTCACGCTCGCGCGCGACGGCGGCGCCACCCCGGCCGGCGCGCTCCTGTTCACGTGTGTCGGGCGCGGCCGCCACCTGTTCGCCGCGGTCGATCACGACCCGCGCCTGTTCGGCGACGCGTTCGCGAACGTGCCCGTGGGCGGCTGCTTCTCCGACGGTGAGATCGCGCCCGTGGGGGGCAAGACGTTCCTGCACGCGTACACCAGCGCGTTCGCACTCATCGAGCAGCGCCGCTGACCCGGCGCCACGCCTGCCGCAACGCGTCGATTACCTTGCGACCGCGTGAGCCGGTGTCTCATAGTGGTAGCCCACGTCCGAGGAGTCTCCGTGAGTAACGACGAGCACGACGAGATCCGCAGCAGCGTCCGCGAGTTCGTCGAGCGCGAGATCGTCCCCATCGCCGACGAGCTCGACAACGCCGAGAAGGAGATCCCGCAGACGATCATCGCGAAGATGGCCGAGCTCGGTTACTTCGGCCTCGTATTCCCGCCCGAGTACGGCGGGATGGGGCTCGACACGCGGGCCATGGCCATCGTGACCGAGGAGCTCTCGCGCGGCTGGCTCTCTGTCGGCTCCGTCATGACGCGCATGCTCATCACCGGCTCGCTCATAATGAGTGCCGGCACCGAGGCGCAGAAGAAGAAGTACCTGCCGCTCATCGCGTCCGGAAAGCTGCTCACCGCCGCCGCGTTCACGGAGCCCGACGTCGGGTCCGACACCGCGGCCATGAAGCTGCGGGCCACGCGCGAGGGCGACCACTACGTCCTGCGAGGCGAGAAGACGTGGTGCACGTTCGCGAACCGCGCGCACGTCCTCACGGTGCTCGCGCGCACCAACCCCGACGTGCGACCGCTGCACAAAGGCCTGTCGATCCTCCTCGTCGACAAGGAACCCGGCGACGGCTTTCACCCGCCCGAGCTGTCCGGCAGCCCGATCCCGACCATCGGCTACAAGGGCATGAAGTCCTACTCGCTCGGCTTCGATGGCTACACCACGCCCGTGGACACCTTGCTCGGCGACAAGGAAGGGCTCGGCTTTTACCAGCTCATGGCCACGTACGAGTACGCGCGCATCCAGACTGCCGCGCGCGCCGTCGGGGTCGCGCAGGCCTCGCTCGAGGCCGCAGTGAAGTACGCAAAGGAGCGCGAGCAGTTCGGCAAGCCCATCGCCGAGTTCCAGATCATCCGGCACAAGATCGCGCACGCAGCTACGGAGATCGAGGCTGCCCGCCAGCTATGCTACTACGCTTGCGCCGTCAAGGACTCGGGCAAGCGCGCCGACCTCGAGGCCGGCATGGCCAAGGCCTTCGCGGCCGACATGGCAGAGCGCGTGACCTCCGAGATGATGCAGGTCTTCGGCGGCTACGGATACTCGCGCGAGTACCCCGCGCAGCGCTTCTGGCGCGACGCCCGCGTGTTCCGCATCTTCGAAGGCACGAGCGAGATCCAGTACGAGGTCATCGCGCGGCGGGTCCTGGGCGACCAGTGAGAAGGACAGGACACGGGCGACAGGCCAGCGCACCCCGTCGTAGCGCCGCGCCTCGCTGCATGCGCGCGACCCCGTCTCCTGTGGCCGGTTGCCAGCGTCCTGCGTTCTGTTTCGAACGAGCAAGGGGCAACAGTGTCATCTGATACCAGGTCGTATCGCTGGGGCCGACTGCTCTCCGACTTCGAGGTCGGGCGTACGTACGAGCATCCATGGGAGGTCACCATTGACGGCGGAGCCATCGCTCTCTTCCAGGCGTCGTTTCTCGACGCCGCGCCCCTTTATTCGTCGGCGCCGTATGCGCGGGAGCTCGGCTTCCGCGACCGCCCGCTTTCGCCGCTGCTCTGCCTGAACCTCGGGCTCTCGTTCTCCGTGCACGACGTCTCCGAGCAGGCTGTCGCGCACCTGGCCTATGTGGAAGTGCGTTACCCAGATGCCGGCTACCCCGGCGACACGGTGCGCGCGCGTTCGACAGTGCTCGGCGCCAAGCCCGCGTCGTCGGGCGATCGCGGTGTGGTGCACGTCCGTACGGTGCTCGAGAACGAGCATGGCCAAGTCCTGTGCGCGTTCGAGCGCAAGGCGCTGGTGCGTGCGGGTTCATTGAGCACGCGACCCGCCGGCACGGTTGTGACGGAGCGTGCCACCGCCGAGCTGTCCTCGCTCGAACGGCTGCCTCCGCCGCTGCGACTGAGTCGCGCCTACACGCCGCGCTCGACGCTGCCCGGCCTCGCGCACGACTTCACGGTCGGCCGGGTGTCCGTGCACGACGCGGGCAAGACCATAGGCGAGAGCGAGCACATGCAGCTCACGCTGCTCCTCCGCAACTCCCACCCGCTCCACTTCGACGAGCTCTACTGCAAGACAAACAGCTTTCAGAAGACGCGCGTCGTGTACGGCGGGCTCGTGCTCGCATGGACGCTTTCCCTCACGTCGCGCGACCTCACGGGTCACGCGCTGTGGGACCTCGGCCTCTCGAACGGCGCGCACCCGAACCCGACGCTCGGCGGCGATACGCTGTACGCGCTCTCGCGCGTCGAGGCCGTGCAGCTGGACGGCGCAACCGCCGACGTCACGCTGCGTATCGTCGGCGTCAAGAACCAGACGGGTGCCGAAGCGTGGGCCGCGCACGGCGACGCGCTGTTCGCCACGGAGCTCGACAAGCCAGTCGAGCAGAGGCTCAAGCAGAAGGTCGTAGAAGTGACGCGCACCATCCGCGTGCCACGAGCATCCCGCTGAACGGAGAGCAGTCATGAAGGTCACGCGTATCGATCACGTCGGCGTCTGCGTCCGCGATATGGACGCAGCCATACCGCTCTGGCTCAAGCTGCTCACCGGCCTTCAGCTGGGTGCGCGCGAGTACGTTGCCGCGGCGCAGACAGAGGCCGCATTCCTCGACGCACAGAATGCCGGCTCGGCGTCGGTGGAGCTCATCATGCCCGGCGATGGAAACGCGGGGCTCGAGAAGTTCCTCGAGAAGAACAAGAACAAGGCGGGCCTCCATCACCTCGCGCTCGCCGTCGACGACCTTGCAGCAGCGCTCCTCGAGCTCGACGCCGCCGGCGTGCCCCTCATCGACAAGGTGCCGCGCCCGGGCGCGCGCGGGCATCTGGTAGGCTTCCTCCATCCCAGGGCCACCGACGGCGTGCTCATCGAGCTCGTCCAGGACCACTAGAGGTTCACGATGCGCACGCTCGACCTGCACGCCGTCCCGCCGCTCGGGGAAGTTCCGGAGCTCATGAAGGCCGTCGTCATCCGCAAGGAGCGCGAGGGCGAGCCACTGCAGTCCATGCAGGTCGAGGACGTGCCGGTCCCCGTCTGCGGCGACCACGAGGTCCTCGTCCTCGTGATGGCAGCCGGCGTCAACTTCAACGGCGTCTGGGCCGGCCAGGGCAAGCCGGTCTCCGTCTTCAAGATGCACGAGGAGCCATTCCACATCGCGGGCTCGGACGCAGCCGGCATCGTGTGGAAGGTGGGCCGGGACGTGCGGCGGTGGAAGGTCGGCGACGAGGTCGTCATTCATTGCAACATGAGCTGCGGCCAGTGCCCCGAGTGCAACGGCCTCGACCCCATGGCGTGCTCCGAGCAGAAAATCTGGGGCTACGAGACGCCGAACGGCAGCTTCGCGCAGTTCACGTGCGTGCAAGCGCAGCAGCTCGTGCCGAAGCCGAAGAAGCTCTCGTGGACCGAGGCGGCGAGCTACGGCCTGACGTTCTTCACCGCATACCGCATGCTGGTTGGTCAGGCGCAGGTGAAGCCGGGCGACAACGTGCTCGTGTGGGGCGCGGCCGGTGGTCTCGGCATCTTCGCCATCCAGCTCTGCAAGGTGATCGGCGCCAACCCCATCGCCGTCGTCAGCTCACCCGACAAGATCGAGTTCGTGAAGTCGCTCGGTGCGGAGATGACGCTCAACCGCAAGGACTTCGACTTCGTGTGGCGGCCCAACGAGACGCCCGAGCGCATCAAGGAGCGCACGGCCGGGATGCGCAAGCTCGGCGGCGCCATTCGCGAGCTCACCGGCGGCAAGGACGCGGACATCGTGTTCGAGCACGTCGGCCAGGAGACCTTCCCCACGAGTGTCTACGTCTGCAAGCGCTTCGGCAAGGTGGTCATCTGCGGCGCCACGTCCGGCTTCGACCTCAGCTTCGACGTCCGGTACCTGTGGATGCGCCAGAAGTCGATCCTCGGCTCGCACTTCGCCAACGCGTACCAGGCCGAGCGCGCGAACGAGCTCGTGATCTCCGGCAAGATCCGCCCCGTGCTCGACCAGGTCTTCGACTTCGCCCGGACGGCGGAGGCGCACCAGCTGATGTTCGAGAACAGGCACAAGGGCAAGCTGGGCATCTCCATCCAGGCGCCCCTGCCGTTGACCTAGGCCGGTCCTGGCAGTAGTTTTCGTGCCATGAAGTCGCTGCAGTTCCTCGTCGGCAAGGAAGTCGACATCTTCAATCCGAACGACACCGAGGAGGTCGATGGCCTCATGGCGTCCGGGAAGATCCTCGGCATCCAGGAGGGCTGGGTCGTCCTCGCCAACCCCAAGTCCGGCGATGCAGACTTCGCGGTGAACCTCGAGCACGTCGGCATGATCGCTGTGCGCGACGTGGCGCCGATGATGGAGGCGCTGCCCGGCGGCAAGCTCCACCGCCTGCGGCCGCAGCCCGACGACGCGAAGTAGCCTCACGTACCCGTAGCTCAACTGGATAGAGCAATGCTTTCCTAAAGCATAGGCTGCCTGTTCGATTCAGGCCGGGTACACCGACGGGCAGGCGAAGACCGAGCACGATTGACGAGCTGGAGGCCCTCGCGAAGGCGGCTCCTCGGCACTGGGACGAGAGCACCGAGGTCACGAGTGAAGACCTTCGCCTGGCGCTCGCCGCTGCCCCACCCTGCCAGCAGGGGTACGAGCGGGCGCCGCGATGCACGCGTCGACGCCGTGCCCATTTTGCTCCGCGGCCACTGCCGGGGCGCACACACAGCACTGTGCCTGGGCGCTCGCGCGACAGTTCTGCGGCGTGACCTGAGCGTCGACTAACGTGCGGGCTCGCGCAGGTGTGCCGCCGCGCGCGGCACCCATGCGTACCGCATCGGCTTGCAGTCCGGTCCGCTCGTCGAGCCGGCGTAGTGAACGGCGAGCCACGCCGGCGCTTCCGGCAAGGCCTCGACCTCGACGGGGTCGCGCGATGTGATGCGCGCCCACTGCTTGCCGCCGACCACGGCGTAGATCGGCGTATCCCGTCCAAAGGTCGCCGTCAGCGCACCAGCCCGCGTGGACAGGGCCTGGTTGCATGCCTGGCTCCCGCGCGCCCATCGACCCGGCATCGGCTCCTCCCCGGGTCCAGCGTCGGGATCGTGTGGCTCATCGTGCTCCACCGGCGCGACCTCGGCATCGCGCAACCACGCGTCCACCGATGCGGCTTCCGGGCCGCTCCACGCGACGTGCACCCACTCCCCTCGTCGCGCGATGACCCGCATGACGAAGTCTGCGGGATCGTCCAGCGTCGCAGCGAGGCCGCCGCTCACGCCGGGTGCACGCCGGAACATCACGTTCTTCGAACGCGGCACGACGGACGCGCTTCGGGCGTGCGATGCGACCTGGTAGCTGCCGCCATCGAGGTGATCGAGCTCCAGCGCGCGGCACGGCACGGCGAGGTGCTCCACGGTAAAATCGATCAGCTCGAGGCGCGTATCGACCGCGCTCGCCGACGCAGCGCCGCGCACGAGCACGCTGGTGCCGTGCGGGAGCGTCAGCACACCGTCCAGCACCGTACGCGTGGCGATCATTGCCTGCGTGGGCGCCACGAGTGGCGCTTCGAGCTCGATGCCGCTCGACACATGAACCATCGGGACCGCACCGTAGCGCACGGACGCCGGGCCATCGGACACCTGCACGTCGAAGGCCGGGCCACGATCGGGTGTGACGTGTCCGCGCAGGTTTGCGCGCTTGCCGCGCACCTCGCAGGCCGAGGCGACGTGCGAGACGAGGAACAGGACCACAGGCAGCCGGCGCAGCATCCGGGACACATTACCTCAGCGCGCATCGCACGCCCCCAACCCGGCCGAACGTCCCCGGCATGCACGGATTGCGATGCCAGCCGGAGGACCCACGTGAACCCCACCGTCGCTCGCATCGTCACCGCACACCGCCAGACCGAAGGCGCAGAAACCCATCGACTACGCGCCCGGCGAGCCGCGCGAGGGACGCGCAGTAAATGAGCGCGGGGCGCGGGAGCATCCACTCCGAGACGTCAACGGTCACGCAGCTCGAAGAGCACAGGAAAGCTCACGGCCATCAGGTCCGGGTCAACCTGCTCGCGCGCGACAATCTGATGGCGCCGCGCTGCCAAAAGGTGCGAGCGTGAAGGTCATCGCGGGTGATGCGCTCGGCAGGCGCGCCGTCACGACACCCGCCCACCCACCCACCACCTCGACTGGACTCTCGAGGCCGGCGCGACGGTAGAGCAGGCCATCCCCGAGCGCCACAACGCGTTCGTCTATGTCTTCGAGGGCGAGGCGCTGGTCGCGGGCCACGCGGTGACGGAAGGTCAGCTCGCACTCCTCGACGAAGGCGATCGCGTCGCTCGGCGGCCAGCCGCTCGGCGAGCGGCTGGCCGATTACGAGCCGTTCGTCATGAACACCGAGGCGCAGCTCCACGAGGCCATGCGCAACT
>JAYTLP010000524.1:0-9341 GCA_043729375.1 Myxococcales bacterium | reverse complement strand
TCCTCCATGTTCGGCGCCCTCCGTTCGACGCGCGCTCGCGTGCCGTGGAGCTGGACGGTCGTGCTCGGCTGGGGTGGTCTGCGAGGCGCCCTCTCCATGGTGCTGGCGTTGAGCCTGCCGCCGGACTTCGCATACAAGTCCATCGTCGAGACAATGACGTTCGGCGTGGTCGTGGTCTCCATCCTCGTGCAGGGGCTCACAATGACGCCGCTCTTGCGCTGGCTCCGCATCGGGCCGCATGCGTCAGACGCAACCCGGGCTAAGGTTGTGGCCCTATGAGCTCTCGCGATCCAATCCAGCGCCTCGTGCGCGAGCTGTCGCGCCTGCCGGGTATCGGCGAGAAAACCGCCACGCGCCTCGCGTTCCACGTGCTGCGCGCCGGTGACGGCCTCGCCAAAGATCTGGCCCAGGCGCTCGTCGACGTGAAGGAGCGCGTGCGCCTGTGCTCGCGGTGCATGAACCTCACCGAGGAAGACCCTTGCGCACTGTGCGCGGACACACGTCGCGACGACAAGATCTTGTGTGTCGTCGCGTCGCCCCCCGACCTCGTCGCCATCGAGCGCACGAGCGCCTATCGCGGCCGCTACCACGTGCTCCACGGCGTGCTGTCGCCACTCGAAGGCATCGGCCCCGACGACCTTCGAGTCCGTGAGCTGCTGCTGCGGCTCGGCTCGAGCTCTCCCTTCGAGGAGATCATCCTCGCCACCAGCCCCAACGTCGAGGGCGAGGCCACCGCGCTCTACCTCGGCAAAGTGCTCCGCCCGCTGGGCATCAAGACCACGCGCATCGCCTCGGGCCTCCAGGTCGGCGGCGAGCTCGAATACGCCGACGGCATGACGATCGCCCGGGCCCTCGACGCCCGGCGAGAGGTGTAACCGACGCCCGGCGAGAGGTGTAAGCGACGCCCGGCGAGAGGTGTAAGCGACGCCCGGCGAGAGGTGTAAGCGACGCCCGGCGAGAGGTGTAAAGGGCGCCCGGCGAGAGGTGTAACTTGAACGCCGAAGGACAGTCGTGGTACCCGTTTACGGCTACGCGGGCTGAGCGATGCCCTTTGGGATTACACGAGGAGAAGTCGTAGATGGGGACGCAGGTCGTGATGTTCGAGGGGGAGCAGCAGCAGATTCAGGCCATCTGCGATCGCCTTCACCGCGATTCGAATTCCATCGCCATTCTCGTCATCAACAAGGATGGCCAGGAGATCGCGCAGGCGGGCGACACGGCGCACCTCGACGTGACGTCGCTGTCGTCACTGTTCGCGGGCAACGTGGCTGCAACGGGGGGGATCGCGAAGCTCCTGTCGGAGAAGGAGTTCTCGGGCCAGTTTCACGAGGGCGAGAAGACGAGCATCCACATGTCGGTCGCGCAGCGCGCGATCCTCGTGGTGCTCTTCGACACGCGCTCGTCGCTGGGGCTCGTGCGGCTGCGCGTGAAGAAGGCGTCCGAGGAGCTGGCCCGCGTGTTCGAGGCGCTCGTGAAGAAGATGGCTGACGGAGACGTCCCGTCGGTGCTCGGCGAGATCTCCGACGACGACATCGACAACCTCTTCAACGATTAGGCCGCGCACCCGATGAGCCTAATCAACTACGCCACTCGCGAGATTCACTGCAAGATTGTCTATTACGGTCCGGGGCTCTGCGGTAAGACGACCAACCTCCAGTACATCTTCCAGAAGACGAACCCCGACGCGAAGGGCAAGCTCATCTCCCTCGCCACCGAGACGGAGCGGACGCTCTACTTCGACTTTTTGCCACTGTCGCTCGGTGAGATTCGTGGGTTCAAGACCCGGTTTCACCTGTACACGGTGCCCGGTCAGGTCTTCTACGACGCGAGCCGCAAGCTCATCCTGAAGGGCATCGATGGCGTGGTCTTCGTCGCCGACTCGCAGGTCGTGCGCATGGAGGCCAACCTCGAGTCCCTCGAGAACCTGCGCTCGAATCTCGAGGAGCGCGGCTACGATCTCGACAAGCTGCCGTATGTGATCCAGTACAACAAGCGCGACCTGCCGGACGTCGCGCCGGTGGAAGAGCTCAGGAAGTTGCTCAACCCCACGAACGTACCCGACTATGAAGCAGTGGCAGCAGGCACCGGGCAAGGCGTGTTCGATACGCTGAAGGCTGTCGCCAAGCTGGTCCTCACCGAGCTGAAGCGCGGCGGTTGAACACCGTCACGCCAGCTCACCTCACACCAATTCCAAGGGAGCCGCAGTGACCACCCCTCGACTGAGACCGGAGCTGCAGGCATCGCCTGCAGACGACCACGGCATCAAGTTCTTCGACGTGAGCGATCCGCGCTCCGGAACGAAGATGCGCCTCTACGACTTCGAGTGGTTACTCGCGTCGCAGATGGACGGAAAGCGACCCCTGAGCGAGATCTCGCGCTGGGCCAGGGATGCGCTGCGCGCAGAGGTCAGCACTTCCGACCTCGAGACGTTCATCCGCAGCCTCGGCGAGCTGGGCTTCTTCGAGGCGCCCCCGGCGGGCACGCTGGCCAGCCTGACCGGTCTGCCGGCCGTCCCCGAGATGGAGCCGGAAGACGTGTCGCTCGAGATCGACGACGCCGCCACATCGGTGGAGCAGGCTGCGCTCCCGCCGTCGCTCGACTCCACCGGCTTCTCCGACGAGGCCGACACGACGGTGCGCGCGGCAGTACCGTCGCTCGTCGAAGCCACGCGGGGGCGAGCGAGCGAGGTGACGCAGCCGGTCGTGAAGCCCGCGCTGCCGCCGGCCACGTTCGACCGCCCGGTCACCGCCGTCGAGCCCGTGCGTGCAGCCGACGCATCGCCGGCGAAGAGCGGCTCGGGCTCCATCATCGGGCTCGTCCTGGTCCTCCTCATCGTCGCCGCTATCGTGGTCTACGCCACCGTGCTCGCGCCGAGCGGCGCCAAGGTGTCGGTGGCCGTCGCGAAGTCGAGCGAGGTCGTACGCCTCTACGACGGCTCGTCGAAGCTCGACGTGGCGCCTGCCAAGAGTTTGTCCTTCGGTGAGGCGGGCAAGGTGCTCGACATCGTTGCGGCCGGGACGCAGGTCAAGGCCGGCATGTCGCTCGCAACCCTCGACGCGTTTGCCAAGGTCGAAAAGGATCTCACCGACGTGAAGGACCGCCTCGGCTTCTACCAGAAGCAGATGGATGCTGCGCCCGGCGAAGAGGCGAAGAAGTCCGCCGAGGCCAAGGTCAACGAGAAGCAGAAGCTCCTTGCGGATCTCGAGGCGCGCGCGCAGAAGCTCCGCATCACCGCGACCGGTCCGGGTACGGTGGAGAAGGTGCTCGTCACGGCCGGCAGCGACGTCAAGGCAGACGCCCCCGCGCTGCAGCTCGACGACAAGCGCGTGATGGTCACGTTCAACCTCCCCGCCGACAGCACCATCAAGGTCGGAGACGCCGTGACGCTGCAGCCCGCTGCCGGCGGCCCCGTCGTGACCGGCAAGGCGACGGCGCTCGACGCTGGCGCTCTGTCGGTCGAGGTCGGCGAGGCCATCACCGGCGACGTGAAGCTCGTGAAGTCGCGCCTGTCCGGCGTCATCACGCTGCCCGCGTCGGCGGTCGTGCAGAAGAGCGACGGCAACGTCGTGTACACCTTTGCCGACGGCATGCTTCACGAGAAGCGCATCACCATCGCCGACCGGTCCGCCAGCGACGTGTACGTCTCGGCCGGTGTCTCCGCAGGCGACACCATCGTGATCAACGCGGCCAGCACGTTCACCGACGGCCAGAAGGCCACGCTCGCGCAGTAGCGGAACCGTTCGGGCGCGGCGCCGTCTGGCCGTGCATGTACCGCGACAGACTGGCCGACCTCGCCTGCTCGCTCCGCCCGGACGCCGCAGCCCACGCCACGTGCGCGAGCTGCGGCGTTCTCACGTGTGCCCTGCACGCTCTACGTCAACTGCGCGCCGACCTGCGTGGTTTTGCACCGGCGAGAGGGACGAAAGCGCCGCGCGGCATGCGCAGCGCTGGGCGATGACGCTTGCGTTCGCCGGCGCATCCGGGACCGTGGTTCACCGAGTCGTCGCCGCGCGCCACGAGCTCCGCGCGGGGGCCGAGCGTGCGCGCGTCGTCGAGAAACTCGCCATGACCATCTTCGATCCAGGGCTCGGCTATCTGCCGTGGTGAGTCACGTTCCCGTCGCCGAGGAGGCGGTGGGCCAGCGCGCTCGACAGCTGCTGGTTCGGGTCGAGTCGGCGGCGAATCGCGGCGAACTCTGCGAGCTTCTCGGCCCCGAACGCGCGCTGCACGTCGAGGGGACGCAGCACGGCGTCCTTCGCGAAGTAGAAGCGGCCGCCCGCCGCGATGACGCGCTCGGAGAGACGCTCGGTCACCTTTGCGAGGCGTGCGCGCCAGCGCATCTCGCTCGTGTCGCGCACGGGGAAGTCCATCGCGAGCGACCAGCCGTCGAGCGCATGTGTGAGCAGATAGTCGTCGGCGCGATGGCGCTTCATGACGCCGAGGTAACTCGTGAAGTCCTCCTCCTGGCAGATGCGCAGCACGTCGCGCAGGCACTCGCGCGCGCCGTGGTCGGGAACGAACACCTGGTACTGGATGAAGCCCCCGGGCCCGTACGCGAGGCGCCAGTCGGGGACGTAGTCGAGCAGGAACGCGAACGCGACGTGCGACTGGAGGTACGTCGCGTCGTCGCCGATGCGGGCCTTGACGTACTTGGCCCAGTTCACGAGCTGCACGAACGGGTCGCGCAGAAACGGCCGCATGATGCGCCACAGGTGCTTCTTGGGCAGCCCGAACATCGACGACGGGAGGTCCTGCCGGGCCACGTCGAGCGAGCGCGCCGGATCGGGGTCCTCGCCGGCGTGGAGGTAGTGTGCGACGTGCAGCTGCCCGCGCCCGAGGTCGGCTCCGGACGAGAAGCAGTCGAGCCAGCCGACGAGGTAGTCGGCATCGGGCAGGTACTGCTCGAAGAGGTCGAACATCTCGTCGAGCGTGCGGCCCGCGCGCTCGCGCACGCGCATGAGCCCGCTCTCCACCTTCTTCGTGCGCAGGCGGACGCGCGTGATCGCGCCGAGCAGCCCGAGCCCCCCGACGGCTGCACGAAAGAGCTCCGCGTTCTCGGTGCGCGACAGGGTACGAAGCTGACCGTCGGGCGAGAGCAGGTCGAAGCTCTCGAGCTGGTCGCCGAACGCGCCGACGCGGAAGTTGTTCTTCCCGTGCACGTTCATCGAGACGCAACCGGCGAGCGTTGGACGCATCGTGCCGGGGACGACGAGCGGCCACCAGCCGTCCCCGAGGATGCGGCGCCACAGTCCTTCGATGGTGACACCGGGCTGGGCATCGACGATGCCGGTGTGAGGGTCCCAGGCGTCGATGCGATCGAGACCGGTCAGGTCGACGACGACGCCGCCCTCGTTGATGGATGCGTCGCCGTAGCTGCGACCCGCGCCGCGAAACGTGATCGGCAGCCCTTCGGCCGAGGCGCGCGCGAAGACCGCCCGCAGCTCGTCGAGGTCGCGTGGCTTGATGGAGCGCGACGCTACCTGCACTGCCCGGCCGAAGCCGTCGAGGACCCGCCAGGGCGCGCGCGTCGCGAGCGACGTCATCAGAAGTTGAGCCGCCGGAAGACGAACGAGGGCAGCAAGCGCACGACGAGCGCTATGAGGGCCCAGATGCCGGGCACGAAGCCCGAGGCGGAGTTGCCACGCTTGACGAGCGCGATGGACTCGTCGGCCGCGCGCTCCGGCGAGATGATGAGCGGGAGCTTCTTGCCGCCGGTCATCGCGGTGTCGACGAAGCCCGGCTTCACCGTGACGACGTTGACGCCGTAGCGCGAGCAGCGGTTGCGCAACGATTCGAGGTACGTGGACAGCGCGGCCTTCGACGTGCAGTACGCCGGGTTCCCGCGCCGGCCTCGCTCACCGGCGATGCTGGAGATACCGACGACGTTGCCGGCCTTGGCCGCCTCGAAGCGCGCGGCGGCGAGGCCGAGCCACGCCATCGCGCCGAGGAGATTGACCGCGACCATCTGCTGGTCCTTGGCAAAGTCGTACTCGTGCTCGTCGATCGAAGGCATCACGCCGGCCGCGTAGACCACGGTGTCGACACCCCCGAGGTCGGCCACGATGCGCTCCCATAGCGGCACGATCTCGACGGTGTTCTCGACGTCGTGCGCGTAGGTGCGCATCTTGCCGGCCGAGACTTCTTCGAGCTGCGCCTGCCTGCGACCGACGATGGCCACCTCGGCGCCCTCTGCGAGGAGCTGGCGCGCGATGGAGGCGCCGATACCGGAGGAGGCACCGACGACGATCGCCTTCTTGATGAGCACGAGGCTAGGTCGAGGTGCGCGACTTCAAGAACAGCGAGAAGGCCTGCGCCTCCTCGTCGAGCAGCTTCTTCGCCTCGCCGATGATGAGCGACTCCGCGATGCCAGCCAGCGGCTTGAGCAGGAACGGCAACCCCACGACCTTGAGGTCGCCGGAGATCGTCCGCTCCGTCTTGCCGCCCACGTCGCGGAACGTGAACGTGCCCCCGTTCTCGAGGTGCTTGTTCACGCGCGCATCGGTGGCGACGTTCTTGAACGTGAGGCGCTTGGCGGCGCGATCGAGCGTGGACTCCTGCACGAACGCCAGGATCTCCGGCGGGACGGTCTTCGGGCCGATCTTCTTGATGATGGGTACCGGAACGACGCGAATCTTCCACTCGAGGCGATCCCCGTTCTCCTTGCGGTCCATGGGCTTCATGTCGCTGACGGACTTCATGTTGGCCTTCATGAAGTCGGGGAACCCGGGATCGGCCATACCGGCGATGACGGCGTCGATGGACGCGTCGAAGGTGTGCTTGAGCTCGAATTTCATGGCCTACAAGATACCCGCCCGGACGGCGCGAGCAAACAGGTGGTCAGACGGCCTTGTGTTTCTTCACCTGCAGCGTCGGGGCGCCGAAGCCGATGCCGAAGCCGCCTTCCTCGATGGTGCCTTCGATCTCGACCTTCTGGCCCTTCTTGTGGAGCGCCGCGTCGCCGCCCTCTAGGCGATAGCTCTTGCCGTCGTCACCCTCGAGGGTCCAGTAGCCACCCTCGAGGTCGGAGTACGCGATGGTTCCTTTGATCTTCTTGGCCATGGGTTGGTCCTTTCCTAGACGGCGCGCGAGGCTGCGAACAGCGTGCGTTTGAAGCCGAAGAAGAGCGGTGTGGCCGGCAGCGCCTCGTGGAGCGCCACGCGGAAGCGCTCGAGGAACGCCGCGCGGTCGTTCGGCAGGAGACGCTCGACGTACGGGATGGCTGCCGTGCCCTTCAGCCATTCGGCGGCAGCATCGGAGTCGGGCAGGACATGCGGGTACACCTTCTCGTACGCGACGAGGTTTATACCGCCGGCGTCGAACAGGAGCGCTGCATACTCGCGCGCGGCCAGCGTCGGTCGACCCGCCACGCGGCCGGCCAGCGTGGCGCGGAACGGCGGCTCATCGGCGACGGCGGCCAGCGTGCGGTGCCCGACGCTGTCGTGGTTGGACGGGAGCTGGACGACGAGGCGGCCTCCCGGCGCCACGCACGCGAACAGCCGCGGGACGAGCCGTTCGTGCTCGGGCACCCACTGCAATGCCGCGTGCGAGAATACGAGATCCCACGTCGGCGGCTCGTCGTCGAGCCGCACCTGGTCGAGCGCCTCGATGGCCGCCTTCACGAAGCGCAAACCGGGACGCTCGAGCTTGTGCGCACGCTCCAGCATCTCGACGGAAGTGTCGATGCCGACGACGCGGGCGGCGGGGTACGCGTCGGCGAGCCGGGCCGTCAGCGCGCCCGTGCCGCAGCCGAGGTCGATGATTCGCGGACCGGCGCGGAGCGGACCCACGAGGGCGAGTGCATCCTCGAAGGGCAGCTCGCGCTCGCGCACGAAGCGCTCGTACTGCGCTGGATCCCACGGCACCCGTGCAGTGTAGCGCGGGATCACGGCGCGGGCGCTACTTGCAGTCGTTGCCGCAGCCCGCGGTGCTCGTGTCCGTCCTAGATGGGAACGAGAAGTTGTTGCAGGCGGCGGCCCCGCCGTCTGTCGACGCCAGCGACCGCTGCCAGACGTTCGTCGTGGTGAGACACGCGGCGCAGGCGTTCGAGTGATCCTGGGTGATCGAGAATGCACTCGTCGTTGCAGAGCGTGCTGTCCATGCCGGTGCACTGCGTGACCGTGGTGGGACCGCACGCGAGCTTGCACTTCTGCTCGTACGTGACGCCGTCGCTCTCGATGTTCCCGCAGGCGAAAAAATGCGAGCGCAAAGGCGGCGGCTGCACAGGTGCTCGCGAGGAGCCCGCTCACGTCTCTTCGGATACGCGCGACTCAGTATTCGATTCCGTCGTCCTTGTCCCACTCGGCGTCGACCTTCAGCGACGGAAGGTAGTCCTTGTGGTCGTACAGCCAGACGTAACGTGCGTAGATCGCGAGCGCCTTCTTCATGTACTCGCGGGTCTGCGTGTAAGGACAGAGCTCGATGAACTCGTCGAGCGGGCGATCACCGTACTTCGTGAGCCACTTCTCCATCGCCTTCGGCCCCGCGTTGTAGCTGCCGGCGCCGATTGCGAGCTGTCCCTTGAACTTCTGCAGAAGGTGGCCGATGTACCACGCACCGAGGCGGATGTTGCCCTCGGGGTCGTAGAGGACGTCGTCGGTGTACGGCACGCCAACGTGCTCAGCCACCTTGCGGCTCGTCGGTGGGATCATCTGCAAGAGACCGATCGCGTCCGCGTACGACACGTCGTGCGGGTTGTAGGCCGACTCCTTCTGCATGATCGTGTAGAGGTACTCGGGCGGGTTTCTTCCCGACGGCCCGTACTTCTCGACGAAGGCCCGGTACGCGCGCGGGTAGACGAGCTCCCACCAGCTCCGCGCCGCCTCCACCACGTAGGGATCGAGCGCCAGTGCGTGACCGGCGTGTGCCTCCGCGAGGCGGTGGATCCGGTAAAAGTCTTGCCCGCGCAGATAGCGGTCGAACAGCACGGGCAGCGCGCGAGCCGCCGTGTAGCGCCGGACCAGTTCGTTCTCCACCTTCTGCAGCTCGAAAGAGGCCTCCACGGGGAGCCCCGCCGCCAGCAGCTCGTCGACCCGCGCCACGACGGGGTCTCGCACCACCTGACGATCGGGCTCGTGGCTCAGCTCCGGCAACGACTCGGGCGAGGTGTCACCCGTGCGACCGAACACGTCGACCGGCTGGCTCTTCTCGGCAAGCCGCAGGCGCGAAAGCAGCGCGTAGTGGGTGAACGGGCGCTCGCGCGCAAGCCTGTGCCACGCATCCAGCGCTTCCTGCGTGCGCCCGAGCTTGTCGAGCGCCATTGCGCGGAAGTAGCCGCCCTTGCCTGCGGAGAGATCCCCACGCCCGTCCGACAGCGTCGTGAAGTCTGCGAGCGCACCGCTGGC
>JAYTLP010000523.1:0-6625 GCA_043729375.1 Myxococcales bacterium | reverse complement strand
TTCGCCGTCGGTGGCTTCGCGCTGTGGGCACCCACCTTTTTGTTCCGCACGCTCCACATCGAGCTCGCTGCCGCCAACTTCAAGTTCGGGGCGACCGCTGCGGCCGCCGGGGTCCTCGGCACCGCGCTCGGCTACCTCATCGGGGGTGCGATCGAGGCGAGGTATGGCTGGCGCGCCGCGTTCATGGTGTGCGGTGGACCGGGCCTTTTGCTCGCGCTCCTGTGCCTGGTCATCCAGGAGCCCGAGCGCCACAACATACTCGCGCACGGCAGCGTCGCCGACGACGTCAAGCACCTCGTCAAGTACCCGAGCTACGTGCACGGCGTCCTCGGCTACGCGGCCTACACCTTCGCCGTCGGTGGCTTCGCGCTGTGGGCGCCCACCTTTTTGTTCCGCACGCTCAAGATCGAGCTCGCCACCGCCAACTTCAGGTTCGGTGCGACCGCCGCGGCAGCCGGCATCGTGGGCACCGCGCTCGGCGGGTGGCTCCACGACCACTACTCCGCGGCGCGTGGTGGCGGCGACAAGGCCGTCGTGCGCGCTGGCCTGTGGATCTGCGCCATCGGCAGCCTCGTCGGCGCGCCGTTCGCGGTCGGCTGTTTCCTCGCGCCGAGCTCGACGGTGTTCTTCGTGTGCGCCTTCTTCTGCGAGACGGCCCTGTTCCTGAACTCGTCGCCTATCAACGCGGTCATCCTGCGCTCGGTCCCCGAGGAGCGCCGCGCCGGCGCGATGGCGCTGTCCATCACGGCGATCCACGGCCTCGGCGATCTGTGGTCGCCGATGCTCGTCGGCATCCTCGCCGACAAGTTGCCGATGCGCATCGCGATGATGATCCTGCCCGTGGCACTGGTGATCTCCGGCGCGATCCTCGTGCCGCCCCGCAAGCGCGGGCTAGCGACCGGCAGCTTCGATCGCGTCAAGGGCGCGCCGGCGCAGTAGCCGGAGCCGCGCGAGATCGCGCACGCCTGCCGCCGAGGCGGTGCGTAGGAGACGCCGGCCGCGCCGATCGTCGAGCACGTCACTCCACGGCAGAGCGCAGAACGGTGTGACGAGGATCAGCGCGAGCGCGAGAAGCCGCAGCGGTCCTGCGAGCAGCGTGCACGCGAGCGTGACGAGCAGGGCGAGCCACACCGGGAACGCCACGAGACCGAGCGCGAGCTTGTACGTGGACACGACGTCGAGCTCGCCCTTCGCCAGTCGGACCGCGAACCGTGGCAGCCGGTACGGCACCTGGTAGAGGATCGCACCGACGAGCGCGAGCGGGGCGATGAGCCAGAGCCCGAAGGTCCGCAGGAGGCGCGACACGCGGAACGACACCGTGCCTCGCGCGATCTGTGCATCGGTCAGCCCCGTCGCGTTGCGGGCCTGCGCGTACGTGTCGACGGCGTCCGCGACCGACCGGTAGCGTGGATCGTCGGGGCCGAGCGCGCGGGCCTGCGCGACGACGCCGCGTGCGAGCTCGGTGCGCGCGGCCTGCGTCCGGTCGTGCTCCTCGTACGCGAGGATCTCGGCCACTTCCCGCACCAGCACGACCTCGCCGCGGCTCTCCCCGGTGATGACCAGCTGATCGAGGTCGTGCGCAGCTGCCTCCGTGAGCGCGCGGACCGACTCGTCCGGGTCGTTCGTGACGAGCGCGTCGACCTGGTGCACGGGGCCGTACGTGACGACGGCGCGCGAGCGAAACTGGTCTCGCGCGTCGAAGTCCAGCGCGACGGCCTGCAGGCTCAGCCCCACCCCACCGAGCTGGTGCGCGCGCGCGAGCATGCGCGCAGCACCGCTCTTGAGCGGCAGCACGGTCGGCGAGTCATGGCTGACCCCCTCGGGGAAGATGAGGACGTTGCCGCCGTCCGCGAGGTGCTTCGCGACCTGATCGAAGACAGCGTCGTTCGAGCCGGCCTGCTTGTCGGGCGCGTCCTTGCGCCGCGTGATCGGCACGGTCTCCGCGACGCGAAGGATCGAGCTGAACACCGGTACCGAGAACAGTGTGGCCTTGGCGACCGGCGACGCACGGAAAGGTGCCTCCGTGAGGATGACGAGCGGGTCGACGATGCCGTTCCAGTGATTTGCGGCGAACAGGCGTCCCGCGACCTCGGGCCCGGGCGAGTTCACGACGGTGATCTCGCGAAAGTACGCCCGCGACACGAGCCGCAGGCAGAAGCGCAGCCCCCCGAAGACGGCACGGCCGACGACCGACCGGCGCGCGACGACGGCGGTGATCAGACGCTGGACTCGACGGTGACGACGGTCTTGCACGACTGCGCGATGAAGCACGCGTGGTGCGCTTGTTCGTGCAGCGCGTCGAGCTCTGCGCGTTCGACGGGGACGGAAAGGGCGATGCGCGGGTGGAGCACACAGGACGTGATGGCGAGGTGGCCCTCCTCGTTCTTGCCGAGCGTGCCGACCGCGCGGTCGTCGTGACGCTGCACCTCGAGCCTGCGCTTCACGGCCACCGTCAGGAAGCTGGGCATGTGACAGCTCGAGAGCACAGCGACGAGGTCCTCCGGGTTGGTGAGCTGGAGACTGCCGCGGCAGGCCTTCGCGGCCGGGACCTCGAGCGGCCTGTCTGCAAGGAAGACCTGGTGGTCGCGACCATGCCCTTCGTGGCGGAACGGCCGCTCGCCGAGCGTCCAGGCAAGCGGTGTCTCGTGCGTGGACATGACAGAATTGTTGCGGCCGGGGCCCCCGGGGTACAAGGAGTAAGACAGACGATGAACAAGATCTGGCCACTCTGCCTGGGCGCCATGTTGCTCTTCCCCGAGGCCTACTCGGGCGGGGCGCCCGCTATGATCGACGCGCCCGCGCGCCCTTCTGCGGCCGTCGACGGCCCGCTCCGGATCTTCAAGCTCGACGCCGGCAAGGAGGTTCCCACCGACGGAACGCAGGCACAGCGCGAGGGCCTCACCGTCGTCGATCTGTCCGATCGCTGGGTGCCCTTCATCTTCCGTGATGCGTTGGCGCCCGCTGGTCCGAACGGCGAGCCCGGTGGCATGCTGGAGGCGCGCTACAAGTCGGTGTTCCTCGGCCTCGCCGACGACGCAGCGGATCTGGACGGCCAGCCCATCCCCGCGACCGAGCACAATTACCTCGAGCTCTACGGCATCCCACCTACGCTGCGCGTGCTCAGGCAGCGCCTCCTCGACGACAGCGCCGTGCCGGATCGCTGTGCGGACGTGAAGTTCGACCTGCTGAGAAGCGTCCCGAACATCCCCTATCGCGAGGGGAAGGCGGCCATCAAGGAGAACCAGAAGATGGCCTCGGCCGAGCACAAGCTCGCGGCCGAGGTGAAGAAGCGGGGCCTCGCGAGCCTCGCCGACCTCGCGGCCGACCCCAAGCTGGGTCCCGACGTGGCGCTGCAGCAAAGGTTCGACGCGGAGCGGCTCGCCTTCGCCGAGGCCGAGAAGCGCCTCGCCTGCGAGGGATTCTTCGACAGAAAGTCGAAGCACGTCGTCGGCACCTTCGACGATGCGCTGCGCGTCGCGGTCACGCGCTTCCAGCGCAAGCACAAGCTGTACGACGCCGCCGCGTTCAAGAAGGAGACGATGGCCGCGCTCGGGCACACGCTGCTCGAGAACGACCATGCTGACCTGGTGCGCGTGCTCACCGAGCGTGTGGTGTCTGCCGCCGACGTGCTCGAGGATGGCTCCACGGAAAGCCCGACCAAGGGGCCGCACACCTACAAGAACGAGAAGGGCGAGGACGTCGCCGTCCGCAACATGGTCGACGAGTGCGTCAAGGCGCTCCTCGCGGGGATGGACGTGGGCACGCCGGAGAAGGCGCTCGCATTCTTCCAGCATCATGACTCGTTCCGCGACTTCGCCGTGGCGCTCAAGCTCCCCGAGCGGCCGGGGTACTACGCGCCGCACATGGACCTGTCGGTCGAGGTCGACCGCGGCGATGTCTTCTACGATCCGCCGTACGACGAGAACGGCAAGGCCACCGATCAGTCGCGCCACCACTTCCCCTCGATGACGATGCGCGTGAAGTACAACGGGCAGCTCATCCCGCTCGTCCGCTGGCGCACCACCATCGGCGGCTGGCGCTCCGACCTCGCGTCGAACGGCTACGAGTACTACCGCTACAAGGGGTCCGACATCGGGGCGCGCGTGTGGCGCAACATCGTGGCCGGGCCCGTCTGGATCGCGCCCAACTCGACACCGGTGCGCACGCTCGTGAAGTACAAGAACGTCGCGGGGACCACCCAGCAGGTCGTCAACTACGACGAAGTCGGCCCCGGCTACCTCTCGGCGTACGGCCTCGTCGCGGCGTACAACGTGGTTCCCGGCAAGGACGGCAAGCCCGACTGGGACAACGGCGTGCGCGTGCACGGCTCTTCCGAGGTCCTCTCCATCCGCAACCCGGACGCGTACTCGCACGGCTGCCACCGGCTCATGAACCACCTCGCCGTGCGGATGTTTTCCTTCACGCTGCACCACCGGACGATGACGGTCGTCGGCGAGCGACCGCTCAACTTCGCGCGGCAGTTCCTGTGGAAGGAAAACATCTACGAGATGCGCCTGCCGTCGCGCGGCTACTATTACCAGCTCGAGCCGCCGCTCCCGGTGAACGTCCTCGAGGGCAATATCCTCGGCAAGCAGAAGAAGCCCATCACCACGTACATGCCGATGCCGGGCGTGAAGTACCCGCCGGGGCCGATGCCTGTCCCGCCCGACAGCCCCGAAGCCCGCGCGGGAGGTGACCAGTGAAGCGCCTCGCGCTGCTGCTGTTGCTGCTGTCCGCGTGCTCGCACGGGAAGCAGATCGCATCCGGGGAGCCGAAGGGCTCGTCGCACGATCCGCATGGCGGGGACGGGGGCCAGCCGAGCACGGCGGGACCGTCGTCGGACCCTGTGCAGCCGCCCGACCCGAGCGCGGTCACGGCGGCCAGGCCCCCCGCGAAGATCAAGGTCTTCGTGCGGACGTCGCCGTCGAAGATGTTCGTGCACTGGGGCAAGAAGAACCTCGGGCTCACGCCGCTGACCATCGACCGACCACGCGACTCGGGGCCCGTCGATATCGTGCTCCGCGGCAGCGGCTACTTCCCGATGCACACGCGCGCATACACGGTGAAGAACGACACCATCTCGGTGAAGATGGTGAAGCTCGCGGATCGCATGACGGTGTTCGGCGCAAAGGTGGAGGTCCCCGAGGCACCGGTCGATTCGCTGGCGCCGACGCTGCCGACGGTGCCCGCTGCGACCCCCGCGTTGCCGCCGCCTCCGCCGAGCTCGGCCCCGACCCCGCCGTGACGCTCCCCACGACGAACCTCGCGCTGCGCTCCGTCATCACGGCGGCCGGCGAGCTGCGGCTCTCGTTCGACGACCTCGGCGTGCCGGCGTGCACACCCGAGGAGGTGCTCGTGCGCGTGGACGCGGCGCCGATTCACCCGTCGGACATCGGCCTCCTGTTCGGGCCCGCGGACATGAGGCAGGCGCGCGCAACCGGTGAGGGCGAGCAACGCGTGGTCACGGCCCCCGTGGCAGCGTCGATGCTGCCGGCGCTGCATGCACGCCTCGACCGACCGCAGGTCGCGGGCAACGAGGGCGCCGGTCTCGTGGTGGCTGCGGGCACCTCTCCGGCCGCGCAGGCACTCGTGGGCAAGATGGTGAGCGTCTTCCCGGGTGGCATGTACGCGCAGTACCGCGCAGTCGCAGCACACGAGTGTCTCGTGCTGGACGAGCACACGAGCGCGGTCGCAGGCTCGGCCGCGATGGTGAACCCGCTCACCGTCCTCGGCATGATCGAGACGATGCGCACCGAGCACCACGCTGCGATGGTGCACACGGCGGCTGCGTCCGCGCTCGGCCAGCAGCTCGTGCGCGCCTGCAAGGAGGAGCAGATCCCGCTGGTCAACATCGTCCGGTCGGCGGAGCAGGTGGCCCTCTTGCGTGCACTGGGCGCCGAGCACGTGCTCGATTCGACGGGGACGACGTTCCGCAACGACCTCGAGGCTGCTATCGCCGCGACGGGCGCCACGCTCGCCTTCGACGCCATCGGCGGCGGCAAGCTGGCTGGACAGATCCTCGGCGCGATGGAAGCGGTGCTCGTGCGCAAGATGGACCGCTACGACCGTTACGGCTCCGATACGTACAAGCAGGTGTATCTCTACGGCGCGCTCGACACGGCGCCGACCGAGCTGCGCCGCAACTTCGGCATGTCGTGGGGCATCGGCGGCTGGCTGCTCTTCCCGTTCTTGCGAAGGATCGGCCCGCAGCGCGTTGCGGAGCTGAAGCAGCAGATCTCGCAGCGGCTGGATACGACCTTCTCGACCCGTTACACGAAAGAGGTCCGGCTCACCGACGTCCTCTCCACGGATACAATCGCGGGCTTCCGCAGGCGCGCCACCGGGGAGAAGTACGTCGTGCTGCCGAACGACTGAGGCTTGCTCAGACCCTCGCGTGGACGGAGCGACGCGAGCCCCGCTTCATGCCGGCGGGGATGTAAGGGTCGCTGAAGTCGGTCTCCTCGCGCTTCGGCGCCGCCTTCGCGCGCAGGAGTCGCTGCACACCGAACAATACCGCCGCCAGGGTCACGATACTGCCGGCGACGAACGCGGCCACGGTCGAGGTGCGGGTGCGCTTCTTCCTGAAGAGGCTCATGAGCTGCTCCTTTCCCCTGGATGGGGTTGC